>JAYTHH010000507.1:0-2441 GCA_043732745.1 Rhodospirillales bacterium | reverse complement strand
CGAGGCCAAGCGCCAGGTGGCGCTGGCCACGGCCCTGGCCGATATCGGCGGCATCTGGAAACTGGACCGCGTGACGCACGCACTGTCCGCGCTGGCCGAGGTCACGTTGCGCAAATCGGTGGCGCATCTGCTGCGCGCCGGCCACGACCGTGGCGACCTTGTGCTGCCAGACCTGGCCGATCCGGAATTCGGCTCGGGCTTCACCGTGCTGGCCATGGGCAAGCTGGGGGCAAGCGAACTGAATTATTCCAGCGATGTCGATCTTGTGCTCCTGCATGACCCGGATGCCGGCGTTTATCGCGGCGATCAATGTTCCAGTTGGTTTAGCAGATTGTCGCGCGGCCTCGTCACCCTGATGGAGGCGCGCGACGTTGACGGCTACGTGTTCCGCACCGATCTGCGGCTACGGCCCGATCCAGCCGCCACGCCGGCCTGCATCAATCTGCACGCGGCGATCGCCTATTACGAAAGCATGGGCCAGAACTGGGAGCGTGCGGCCATGCTGAAGGCGCGGCCGATCGCCGGCGATCTGGCGATGGGCCATGCGTTTTTGGAGGCGATCCGCCCGTTCGTCTGGCGGCGGCATCTGGATTTCGCCGCCGTGGCCGACATTCACGCCATGAAGCGGCGGATCGACGAACACAGGAAGACTGCGCTGACCCAGAGTGCCGATCGCGTGGCACGGATCGCCGGGCATAACGTGAAGCTGGGCCAGGGCGGCATCCGCGAGATCGAGTTCCTGACCCAGACATTGCAACTGGTCTGGGGCGGTCGCGATCCCGCTCTGCGGGAGCCCCGGACCTTGCCCGCCTTGCGCCTGCTGGTGCGCGCCGGCCATGTGAAGCAGCACACCGCCATCGAGCTCGAGACCGCCTATCGCTTCCTGCGGGGGGTCGAACACCGGCTGCAGATGGTGGCCGACCGCCAGACCCATGTTCTGCCGGACACGCCGGCCGGGCTGGATAAATTCACCATCTTCCTGGGATATCCGGATGCAGAGGCGTTCGCCGCCGAACTGCTTCGCCAGCTCGACCGCGTGTGCCGCCATTACGACGAGGTGTTCGGCGCCGTGCCTGACGCTGCGGTGGCGCCACCGCTCGATTTCAGCGGCGACGAGCCGCCGCCGGCCACGATCGCCACGCTCCGGGCGCTGGGCTTCCAGCACCCCGATCGCATCGCGCACGCGGTGTCCGGCTGGCAGTCCGGCCGTGTCCGCGCACTGCGCTCGCATCGGGCGCGCGATCTCCTGGGGCCGATGCTGCCGAGTCTGCTGGCCGCTTTGGGCCGCCAACCGCTGCCGGATGCCGCCTTCATGCGTTTCGCCTCGCTGCTGGAGCGGCTGCCGGCCGGGGTGCAGTTGCTGTCCCTGTTCCAGCGGAACTTCGAACTCGTCGGCCGGATCGCCAACGTTCTGGGCGCGGCGCCGCAGCTGTCGGACCATCTTGCCCGCACGCCGTCGGCGCTCGATGGCCTGCTGGGCGATCTCGATCAGACGCCGATCCTGCCGCGCCTGCACAAGCGGCTGGCCACCGTGCCGTCGCTGGAGGAGGCGATCGGAATCATCCGGGCCACCGTGCGCGAGACCGATTTCGCCATCAGCGTGGCCACGCTGGAGGGACGGATGGACGCCGACGAGGCCGGGCTGCGACGCGCCTTGCTGGCGGATGCCTCGCTGTCGGCGCTGCTGCCGCTGGTGATGCGCGATTTCGCCGAGCGCTACGGTCGGGTGCGCGGCGGCAGCATGGTGGTGGTGGTGCTGGGCAAGGCCGGCGGGCGAGAGACGATGGCCGGCTCGGATCTCGATCTCATGTTGATCTACGACCATCCCGCCGCCTCCACGCAAAGCACCGGTGGAGCGCGTGTGCTCCCGGCCAGCCAGTGGTTCATCCGCGCCGTGCACAGCTTCGTGGCGGCGCTGACGGCGCCCGATTCGGAAGGCCCGACCTACGCGGTCGACATGCGGCTGCGGCCATCGGGCAACAAGGGCCCGGTCGCGGTGTCGCTGGCGGCGTTCGAGGCCTATCACCAGGGCCAGGCCTGGACCTGGGAGCGCATGGCGCTGACCCGCGCCCGGGCGGTGGCCGGCCCGCCACGCCTGCGTCACCGTGTGGAGGCGCTGATCCGCGCTGCCATCCTGCGGTCGGACCACGCAAAGGTGCAGGCGGACGCTGCGTCGATGCGGGCACGGATGCTGCGCGAACAACCCAAAGCCATGGGATGGGATGTGAAATTGCGGCCCGGCGGCCAGATCGAGGTGGAGTTCGTGGTCCAGGTTCTGCAACTTCTTCATGGCCCGGTCTCGCCCACGTTGCGCCTCGCCGTGGAAGGCTTGCGCGCGCAGGGCCATCTGTCCGCCGCGGATGCCGGCCTGCTCGTCCGCGCCGACCGGATGTGGCGCACCGTGCAGGGTATGTTGCGGCTGACCGATGGCGCGCGCCCGC
>JAYTHH010000506.1:0-2446 GCA_043732745.1 Rhodospirillales bacterium | reverse complement strand
AGACCTTCGTTGGTCGAAATCGAGTCGAAGCTCGCGCCAAATCCCAGGTCGGTGTTTGCGGGCAGGCTGTCCATGGTGCATCCTCGATGGTCGTTTCTCCGGCGTGTTTTGGCACGCACGGCGGCAGATCAACGCAAGGCGATGCCACGCAGCACGCCTCGCCGTCCAGCCCTCACATATATGGGGCTGGACGGCGAGGCGAACAGGACTGGGAAACAGGTGGGAGCGGGTTGCCCCGCTCCCAATTTCTCAGTTGGTCTTCGGCGCCACCATCGTCGTGCCCTGCACGGCGGGGGAAGCAGGCTTCGTGCTAGCGGCCACGCCGGTGGTCACCCCCGCCTTCGGCGCCTCAGTCTTGATGGCGTCGGACTTCGCCGCCGGCTTGGTGCTTCCGACGATGCCGGTGTTGACCATGGTGCCGGTCGAGACGGCAGCGCCCGGCTTGGTGGCATCGGTCGTGCTGGCGACCTTGTGAATCCGCGGCGCGTGCATGGTCACGGCGGGCTTCTGACCAGGGACGGAGTTGCTAACGGAGCCACTCTGGGCGAAGGCCGGCACGGTGATGCCAACCAGCAGGGCGGAGAGAACGATCTTGGAGGTAATGGACATCTTGGCATCTCCTGGTGCCGACCTCATCGCCGGCAAATGGATAAGACCGTTCACGCAAGGCACCGGCGCGGCGGCATTATGGCAGATCGGCGGCAGCGGGTTACGTCTTGTTTAACAACGAAAAAGGGCGCCCGGATCGCTCCGGACGCCCCCTTTTCAAACGCTCAGGCGCAGATCAATGCGAGGCAGCCCCCTCCGCGCCGATCCCGGTCTGGGAACGAACATACTGGGCCTCAAAGCCGGCGAGATCGAGCGCGGCGCGCTTGCTCTTGTCGGTGATCGAGAACAGCCAGCAGCAGAAGAAGGCCAGCGGCATCGAGAACAGAGCCGGATTGCTGTATGGGAAGATCGCCACCTTGTTGCCAAGGACGTTCACCCAGATCGCCGGACTGATGATCGTCAGCACCAGCGCAGTCAGCAGGCCGGCAAAGCCACCCAACGTGGCACCACGGGTTGTGAGTTTGGACCACAGCACCGACAGCAGCAGCACCGGGAAGTTGGCGCTGGCTGCGATGGCGAAGGCGAGGCCCACCATGAAGGCGATGTTCTGCTTCTCGAACGCGATACCCAGGCCGATGGCGAGGATGCCGAGCAGCACGGTCGTCACCTTGGAGACCTTCATCTCGGTTGCGCTGTCGACCCGGCCGTGGCGGAACACCGACGCGTAAAGATCGTGGCTGACCGCCGAGGCGCCGGCGAGCGTGAGGCCGGACACCACGGCCAGGATGGTCGCAAACGCCACCGCCGAGATGAAGCCCTGCAGCAGGCTGCCGCCCACCGCATCGGCCAGCCAGATCGCGGGCATGTTGGCACCGCCACGCAGGCCCTTGGTCACGGTATCGATGTAGTCGGGGTTGGTCGCCACCAGCGTGATCGCGCCGAAGCCGATGATGAAGGTGAGGATGTAGAAGTAGCCGATGAAGCCGGTGGCATAGAACACCGACTTGCGGGCCTCACGGGCATTGGACACCGTGAAGAAGCGCATCAGGATGTGCGGCAGCCCAGCCGTGCCGAACATCAAAGCAAGCCCGAGCGAAATCGTCTCGATCGGGTTGGCCACGAACGAGCCAGGCGCCATGATCGCCTGGTGCTTCGGGCTGACCGCGACCGCATCGGTGAACAGGGCAATCGGATTGTAGCCATAATGCGCCAGCACCAGGATCGCCATGAGCGAGGCACCGCCCAGCAGCAGGCAGGCCTTGATGATCTGCACCCAGGTGGTCGCGAGCATGCCGCCGAACGTGACGTACAGGATCATCAGCGCGCCCACGAGCAGCTCGGCATAGATGTAGTCGATGCCGAACAGCAGCTTGATGAGCTGGCCCGCGCCGACCATCTGCGCGATCAGGTAGAACGCCACCACCACCAGCGTGCCGGATGCGGCCAGCACGCGCAGCGGGGTCTGCTGCAGGCGAAAGCTGATCACGTCGGCAAACGTGAACTTGCCGAGGTTGCGCAGCCGCTCGGCCATGAGCGCGATGATGATCGGCCAGCCGACCAGGAAGCCCACCGAATAGATCAGACCGTCAAAGCCGTTGGAGTAGACCAGTGCGGAAATGCCCAGGAACGAGGCGGCAGACATATAGTCGCCGGCGATCGCCAGGCCGTTCTGCAGGCCGGTGATGCCACCGCCGGCGGTGTAGAAATCCGATGCCGAGCGGGTGCGCTTGGACGCCCAGTAGGTGATGCCGAGCGTCACGGCCACAAAGCCCAGGAACATCACGATGGCGATCGGGTTCTGCGCCTGCTTCACGGTCTCTACGATACCCTCGCCGGCCGCCATGGCGAAGCCAGTGCTGCCGAGCAACGCCAGAAAGGTATAGAAAAGGCTTCTCAT
>JAYTHH010000505.1:0-2447 GCA_043732745.1 Rhodospirillales bacterium | reverse complement strand
GGCTGGGCGCGATTCTGGCCGAAATCCGGGCCGCCATCGAAGACTGGCCTTCGATGCGGGCGCAGGCGGCACATCTTTCCGCAACCCTGCGCTCGGCGCCGGATCTGGTGCAGCAGGCCGGGGCGGCTGAGGATGCGGATTTCCTGGCGTGGCTCGATCTCCACAATTTCCTGTTTCTCGGCACCCGGCTCTACACGTTGTCCGGCGCCGATCTGGCGGTGGTGCCGGGCCAGGGGCTGGGGCTGCTGCGGCAGGACGATTTCCTGGTGTTCGACGGGCTGCGCGCGCTGACCCGCACCTCCGCCGACGTACAGGCGTTTCTGCGTGGGCCGCAGCCGGTGATGGTGTCGAAATCCAACCGCCGGTCGCCGATCCATCGGCCGGTGCTGATGGACACGATCATCGTGAAGCTGTTCGACGCCGATGGCGGCGTGACGGGGCTGCGGCTGCTGCTGGGCCTTTTTACCCTCGATTCCGCGCATCGGCTGCCGCATGAGGTGCCTTTGCTGCGGCAGAAGATTGCGGCGGTGCAGGCGCGGTCTGGACTAGCGCCGAACAGCCGGGATGCGCGGGCGTTGCAGCACATTTTGGACACGTTTCCGCGGGACGAGTTGTTCCAGATCGACGCGGACCAGTTGTTCGACACCGCCATCGGCGTGCTGCATCTGGAACAGCGGCCGGCTTTGGAACTGTTCGTGTTGCGCGATCCGTTCGCCCGGTTTGCGACCTGCCTGGTGTATCTGCCGCGCGATCGGTTCAATGCAGAGGTGGCGCGGCGTATTGGCGCCATCCTGGCGCAGGATTTTGCGGGCCAGATCAGCATCGAGACCACGCAGTTCACCAGCACCGCGTTGGTGCGGCTGCATTACGTCATCACCACGCCAGGTGGCCCGGCGGGCGTGGATGTCGGTGACATCAGGCGCAAGCTGACGGAGGCGTTGCGCACCTGGTCGGATCGGCTGTCCGAGGCGCTGGCCCGACTGCATGGCCCTGTCGGCGCGCAGGCGATGATGCGTCGCTACGGGCGCGCCTTCCAGCCTTCGTATCAGGATAGCAGCGACGCCGATTCAGCCGCCGGTGACATGGCGCATATCGATGCGGTGCTGGATGGGTTGCCGATCGAAGCGTCACTGGCCACATCGGCGGCCGGTGCGATGTGCCTGCGCATCTATCGGGCCTCCAGGCCGGTGCCGCTGTCGGATGTGCTGCCAGTGCTGGAAAATCTGGGGCTGCGCGTGATCACCGAGCTACCGTTCGAGGTGTCTCCGCGCGATGCCGAGCACAGCGTGTGGGTGCAGGAGCTGGAATTGCAGGCCAGCGGCGTCGAGCATGACGCAGGTGAGGCGGCGCGCTTCGAGGAGGCGTTCCGGCGGATCTGGGCTGGCACGTTGGAAAGCGACGGGTTCAATCGGCTGGTGCTGAAGGCAGGTCTTGCTGCGCGTCAGGTGGTGGTGCTGCGCACCTATGCCAAATTTCTGCGCCAGGCCGGCAGCCTGTTCAGCCAGGCGTATATGGAAGATGTCATCAGCGCGCACCCGGACGTGGCGCGCGATCTGGTGGCGCTGTTCGAACTTCGCGCCGACCTTGCCTTGGCGACGGATGAGCGCACGACGCTGGCAGCCGCCATGCATGCGAAGATCGTGGAAGCGCTCGATCGCGTCGACAATCTTGACGAGGATCGCATTCTGCGCAGCTTCCTGTTGCTGATCCTCAAGACCTTGCGGACGAATTACTACCAGTGGGTGGACGGGGAGCCAAAATCTTATCTCAGCATCAAGCTTGCCAGCTCGGAAATTGATCTGCTGCCGCAGCCTCGGCCATTGGTGGAGATTTTCGTCGCCTCGCCGCGCATGGAGGGCTGTCATCTACGCGGGGGTCGGGTGGCGCGTGGGGGGATTCGGTGGTCGGACCGGCGGGAGGATTTCCGGACCGAGGTGCTGGGGTTGATGAAGGCGCAGATGGTAAAGAACGCCGTTATTGTGCCGACTGGGTCGAAGGGTGGGTTTGTGGTGAAGAACCCTCCGGAGGGGGGTGGACGTGAGGCGGTGATGGCGGAGGGGATTGCGTGTTATCGCATCCTGATGAACGGGCTGCTGGACCTCACTGATAACATCGATGGCGATGCTGTGGTGCCGCCGGTGGATGTGGTGTGTCATGACGCGGCGGATACTTATCTGGTGGTGGCGGCGGACAAGGGCACTGCCACGTTCAGCGACATTGCGAATTCGGTTTCCATCGCGCGGGGGTTTTGGCTGGGGGATGCTTTCGCCAGCGGTGGGTCGGTGGGCTACGACCATAAGGTGATGGGGATTACGGCGAAGGGCGCCTGGGAAGCGGTAAAACGGCATTTCCGGGAGATGGGGACAGATATTCAGACCAGCGATTTCACGTGCGTGGGTGTGGGCGACATGTCTGGCGATGTGTTTGGCAATGGGATGATGTTGTCT
>JAYTHH010000504.1:0-2464 GCA_043732745.1 Rhodospirillales bacterium | reverse complement strand
GCACGCAAAGAAAACTCGGGCGATGCCCATCCTACGCGGCTGACTGTAAGTTTCTTGGCGTCTGGCCGAGGGCGCCGTGGTGGAATACCACGCGGCCGCGGCCGGCATCCTTGGCGCGGTAGAGCGCCGCGTCGGCGGCATCCAGCAGCGTTTGTGCCGATGCCATTTCGGCCAGCCCCTCGACAGGGTTGAACGCCGCCACGCCCGCGCTGATCGACAGACGGCCGGAGGTGGCCCCCACATGCGGCACAGCGAGCGCCGTGATCTGCCGCACCAGCCGCTCGGCGACCCGCATGGCGCTGATCACGTCGGTATCGGGAATGATGATAGCGAATTCCTCGCCGCCATAGCGCGCCGCGGTGTCGGAAGACTGGCGTATTGTGTCCCCAATGGCGGTTGCCACGGTCTGCAGGCAGGTATCGCCGGCGGGATGGCCATAGCTGTCGTTGTAGCGCTTGAAGTGGTCCACATCGATCATCACCAACGCCAACGGCCGGCCAGTGCGCAGCGATTGCTGCCATTCCCGCGACAGCGTGACGTCGAAATAGCGGCGATTGGCCAGGCCGGTCAGCGCGTCCTGCAGGGCCAGCTTCTCCAGCCGCAGGTCACGATCGGCGATCTGCGCCACCGCCTGGTTGAACACCGCGGCCAGCCGGCTGAGTTCATCCACCGCGAGCATCGGCAAGTCGGCGCGCGCACCGGCATCGCCGTCCCCCAGCCGCCTTGCCGCACGGCCCAGCGCGTCCAGTGGGCGGATGATCGAATAGGATGCCAGCAGCCAGGCCATCGACACGCCGGCCAGCAGCATCAGCCCGGCCACCGCCAGCCCCGAACAAAGTTGCGCATCTGCCTCGGCCAAAACCGCCGCAACAGGGATGCCCACCGACACCACCGTGTGCGACCGCATATCGCCCGGCAGGCGCCGAAACCCGATGATCCGCTCCGCCCCATCGAAGCCCACCACGCGAGCCGAGCCTTCGGACTGGGTGCGAAACAGCGACATCGTGCCAGGCTCGGCAAGACGCTGGCCCACCCGATGGGCCGACTGCGACAACCCTGCAAGAATAGTGCCGTTATGGGCATCGATCACCACGACGGTGGCGCCCGCAGGCCCAGGCAGCCGTGCCGCGATGTCGGAGAACCAGGCCAGATTCATGGTCGCCACCACTGCCGCGGCCCTGGTATTGCCGCCGCCGAGGCCGGTGCTGACCACCACGGTGGGCAGTCCGGTGCTGCGCGAAATCAGGAATTCGCTGATGACGGTTGAGGGAGCATCCGGCTCAGTCACGTCACGGAACCAGTCCCGATCAGCCAGATTGATAAGCGGCGGCACGGGGCCGAGGCTGGAGCAAGCGATTGCGCCCTCGGGCGTCACCACCGAGATGTTGTCCAGCCGCGGATGCTCGTTGGTGATCTCGCGCAGCACGGCGTGGCATTCGCCCGGAATTGCTGCGGCGACCACTGGCACCAATTTCAGCACGCGCAGCAGGTTGGTGGCCTCCTGCAGGCTGTCATCCTCTTCGGCCGCAGCGAGGCGAGCCAGTTCCTGCACCCGCTCGGTCGCGCGCAGGATCGCCTTGTCGCGGCTGTCGCTGGCCTGGAACAGCTCAAGCGCGAGCATCGGGGCGGCCACCACGACGGCGACCAGAACAATCCTTGCGCGAACCCCGGACAGCAGCTTCATCGGAATGCCCCCTCGACACAGCCAGCGGCTGCGTGGAGGGATCTTCGTCAGGCAATCGGAAAGAAACTGTTACGAATCTCGCAGAATCAACGTTTCGCCCTGAAATTCGTATCGTGGCCCTCGGCTTGGCTCAACCTAGTGCTGCCACCGCGGCAGCGACCTCCTGGGCGTGGCCGTCCACCTTTACCTTCGGCCAGATCCGCGCGATCTTGCCCTCGGCATCGATCAGGAACGTGGCGCGCTCCAACCCCATGTATTTCTTGCCATACATGGCTTTCTCGACCCACACGCCATAGGCCTCCGCCACCTGGGTCTGCTCGTCGGAGGCGAGCGGAAAGGTCAGTCCGTATTTTTTGGCGAATGTCTCGATCGGCTTCATCTTGTCCTTCGACACGCCGATCACCTGAACCCCGATCTTGCCCAATTGCGGCAACGCCTCCTGGAATGCGCAGGCCTCCTTGGTGCAGCCCGGCGTGTCCGCCTTGGGGTAGAAATACAGCACGAAGGGCTTGCCCTTCAGCGCGGCAAGGCTCGCGGTACGCCCGCCACTGGCGGGCATCGTGAAATCAGGCGCGGCATCTCCGATCGCAAGGGTCATGGGTCGATCTCCGATCGCGGGCTTATGACTCAATTGGTCCCACTAAACGTGTGAAGGCATTGCGCACATCCTGCGCCATGCTGTCCATGGTGGTACGAACCTCGTCCAGATCAACGGCGGATATCCCGGCTTCGCTGATCGCCCGCAGCAACGCGGCGGCCGCGGCATCCGACAAGGTCTGC
>JAYTHH010000503.1:0-8345 GCA_043732745.1 Rhodospirillales bacterium | reverse complement strand
CCGCGTCCTCGGTCGCCGGAGACGGGGCTGGCGCGGGCACGCGTCGCAGCAGGCGCACGGTCGCCCGCACCTGCCGCAGATGGCGGCGGCACATTCTGCAGATCGCCAGGTGAAACGACATCGCCAGCCGGCGCGCCCGGGGGAGGGCGCCTTCCAGATAATCTGTCGTCAGCTCCGTCACATCGCGGCAAACCAGCAAGATGCACTCCTGACATAACGGCATGAGCGATGCTGTCACATGGACGACTCGTCATATGGCCAAATGTGACAAACCTCCGGCAGTTTGGTGTAAAAGATACGAGGCTGGAAGGATGTGCCGATGCTCGTCGACGATGCCACGTTCAACACACCTGATTTCCTGGCTCAGTTGCGCGCCGGCGACGATCGCGCCTATCGCCGGCTGCTCCGGCGCTATCATGCCTCACTGGTCGGCGTGGCGCAGGGCATCATCGGCAGCCGCGCCCAGGCCGAGGAGGTGGTGCAGGATTCCTGGCTCGCCGTGTTCCGCAACATCGCCCGCTTCGAGGGGCGATCGAGCCTCGCCGGCTGGATTTTTACCATTGTGACGAACAAGGCCCGCACCCGCATCACATCCGAGGGCCGCACGGTCGCGCTGCCAGGCCTGGATGGCGTCGAACGCGCGGTGGACACGTCGAACTTCCAACCGGACGGCCACTGGATCGAGATTCCGGCGCTATGGGACGTGCTGGACCCGGAGCGGCTGTTCGGCGGCCGCCAGCTTTGGGAGCATGTGCAGGACATCATCGAGACCCTGCCCGCCGGCCAGAAGGCTGTGATCATCCTGCGCGACGTGGAGAACCGCAGCGCCGAGGAGGCGTGCACGCTGCTCGGCGTGTCCCAGGAGAACCAGCGCGTGCTGCTGCACCGCGCGCGAGGGCGGGTTCGCGCCGGGATCGATGGGTTGATGGGGACGCCGGCTGCCAAACGCGTGGGTTGGGCAACGCCCGTGACCGTTACGTCGATCATCTCTAAATTCGTCGTGGCATTGGTCGGGCGTTTCCCGGCCTACATGAAGTCTCGCCCCGCGGCCGCGTAATCCACCGCGCGTGTCATCCGCGCCATGAAGCTGCCGCCTGCCAGTGCCGGCAACGGCGTGCCGTCTCGCATCGCCTTCATCGTGTCGTGCACCGCCTGGAACGCGGCATGGATGGGCTGGTGGCCGGTCAGCGCGATGCGGACGCCCAATGCCTGCAACGCGGCCTCATCCCCCAATGTGCTGCCACCCAGCGCGATCGGCAGGTCGCTCACCGCCCTCAGTACCCGCACCTGCTCGATGGTCGAGACCCCGGTGAAGAACAGCGCGTCCACCCCCGCGGCGGCATAGGCCCGCGCCCGCGCCACCGCCTCGTCCAGCCCCGCGATCCCCACTGCTGAGGTGCGCCCGATGATGACCGTGGCCGGGTCCGTCCGCGCCGCAAGCGCCGCGCGCATCTTGCCCACCCCTTCTTCCAGGCTGGTAAGCGCCGGAGCCTTCGCGCCGTAGGGCGTCGGAAGATCGGTGTCCTCGATCGTCAGCGCCGCCACGCCGGTGCGCTCCAGCTCCACCACCGTGCGCATCACGTTGTGGGCGTTGCCATAGCCATGATCGGCATCCACCAGTAGCGGAATGGAGGATGCCCGCGTGATCCGGCCGATGACATCGGCGAATTCCGTAAGCGTGAGCACCACGATGTCCGGCGCGCCCAGCACTGCGAGCGAGGCGGTGGAGCCGGCCAGGATGGCGCAGGAAAATCCCAGCTCCTCGGCGATGCGCGCCGAAATCGGATCGAACACCGACGCGGGATGCGCGCATCCGTCACTGGCCAGAATGGCACGGAACGCGGTACGCCGATGCGTGAAGCCCATGGCCGTCTCCAACAGGGTTTCATACAACATGGCCCTCGTTGACATTTTCCGGCAACAACCCGTTTGATTGCCGCCATCTCGCCATGACAGGATTTTGCGCCATGAGAATTCATGTTGCCGCCGCCGCATTTGGGCTGATCGCAGGGCTCGCCTCCCCTGCTTGCGCGAAGGACGATCTCATTATCGGCGTGGCGCAGTTCGCGCCCAGCCTGAACCCGAACATCGACCCCACGGTGATCAAGAGCTATGTGCTCGATTTCGCCATCCGTCCCATCACCGCCTACGACAAGGACTGGAAGCTGGGCTGCCTGCTCTGCACCACGCTTCCAACCATCGAGAACGGCGGCGCCAAATACGAAACCTCAGCCGACGGCAAGAAGGGCCTGGCGGTGACGTTCACCTTGAAGTCGGACCTGAAATGGTCGGACGGTACGCCGGTGACGACGAAGGACCTGCTGTTCACCTGGAAGCTGGGCGCCGATCCGAAATCCGGTTTCTCCAACAACAACCCTTGGGACCGCGCCAAGAGCATCGACGTGGTGGACGACCACACCGCCGTGCTGCATCTGGACCGCGTGGTGGTTGGCTACAACGAGTGGGATCAGCTTCTGCCGGCGCATATCGAAGGCAAGGCTGCGTCTGGCGCCGAGGCGGGCGAATACCTGAAGGCCACGCTATACAACCGTGCGCCGACCACCAAGGGCCTGTATAACGGCCCCTACATGATCACGTCCTATGAATCGGGCTCGCAGATCGTCCTGGAGCCGAACCCGTACTGGACTGGCACCAGGCCGGGCTTCAAGCATGTGGTGATCAAGACGATCGAGAACACGGCTGCGCTGATCGCCAACTTGAAATCCGGCGACATCGACATGGCGCCGGGCGAGGGGGTCGGGCTCACGATCGACACCGTGCTGGACTTGCAAAATGCGGAGCCCACGAAGTTCGAATATCTCTACAAACCAAGCCTGACCTACGAGCATATCGACCTCAAGATCGAGAACCCGTTCCTGGCCGATGTTCGCGTGCGTCGTGCCTTGCTGATGGCGATCGATCGCGACACGCTGGTGGGCAAGTTGTTCGACGGCAAGCAGCCGGTGGCCGCCACCTGGGTGAACCCGCTGAACCCCAACTACACCAAGGACACTGCGACCTATCCATACCAGCCGGCAAAGGCCAAGGCGCTGCTGTCCGAGGCTGGCTGGAATCCCGGCAGCGACGGCATCTGCCGCAATGCGAAGGGCGACAAGCTGTCCTTCGAGTTCGCCACCACCGCCGGCAACAAGCTGCGCGAGCGGGTGCAGCAGGTGCTGCAAAGCCAGTGGAAGTCGGCCTGCGTGGAGATCGTGATCAAGAACGAGCCGGCGCGGACCTTATTCGGTGAGACCACGAAGAAGCGGACCTATACCGGGCTTGTGATGTATGGCTGGTCCAGCACCGTGAGCGAAGGCCCGCGCAAGACGCTGTTCAGCGACCAAACTCCGACCACGGCCAACAACTTCGGCGGCGCCAACTACATTGCCTTCAACGACAAGAAGATGGACAACGACATCGCCGCCGCCGAGGAGGCGCTCGATCCCGCCAAGCAGAAGGCGATCTGGGCGGACATGCAGAAGATGTATGCCGATGATGTTCGCGTGCTGCCGCTTTTCTTCCGGTCTGAGCCTTACGTCATCCCGAAGTGGCTGAAGGGCTTCACCCCCACCGGACATGGCGATTACAGCCCGCTGTGGTCGGAAAACTGGCGCGCCGAATGATCCTGCGACGGATCGCCCTGGCCCTGATGCTTTGCGCATCAGGCCAGGCTTCGGCCCAAGGTGCTGCTGTGCGCGCGCCTGCCGAAGGCGCGCCTGCACCCGGTCAAAAGGCGCCATCCCGCGATACGCTGGTGATCGGGCTGTCGTCGTTTCCGACGCAGATGCATCCGTCGATCAATCCGGAAGCGGTGAAGGCATATATTGAAGGTTTCGCGCAGCGTCCGGTAACGGCGTTCGACACCACCTGGACCAATACCTGCCTTTACTGCGCCCAGCTTCCCACCGTGGAGAACGGGCTGGTGGAGATCGAGGAACGGCCGGGCGCCTTGCCCGGCATGGCCGTGACGGTGAAGCTGAAGCCCGACCTGAAATGGGCCGACGGGGCGCCCGTGACGGCGCGCGATCTGGCGTTCACCGCCAAGGTGGGCCGTGATCCCGCCTCGGGCTTTGCCAACACCCGCGCCTGGGGCCGGGTGGAGACGGTCGATGTGATCGACGATCTGACGGCGGTGATGCATATCGATGAGGTCAGCACCTATTTCGACCGCATCGGCACGCTGTTGCCGGAACATATTGAAGGCCCCATCTACGACGCTGCGAAGGGGCCCGGTGATTACATCAATCACAGTACCTACAATCGGGCGCCGACCACTCCGGGGCTATGGAACGGTCCATACCGGGTCGCGGACTATGTGTCCGGAAGCTCCATCGTGCTGGAGCCGAACCCGTACTGGGCCGGCCGCAAGCCGGGCTTTGCAAAGATCGTGTTCCGCACGGTGGACAACACGTCTGCGCTGATGGCGAACCTGCAATCCGGCGACGTGGATATGACGCCGGGTGAGGGCATGGGGCTGACGGTGGACCAGGCGCTGTCGCTGTCCAAGACCTCGCCGGACCGGTTCAACTATATTTACAAGCCAGCGCTGACGTATGATCATATCGATCTGCAGCTTGGCAATCCCATCCTGGCGGATGTGCGCGTGCGTCGCGCGCTGCTGCATGCGATCGACCGCAAGGCGATGACGGACCGGCTGTTCGACGGCAAGTTTCCTGTGGCCGACAGTTGGGTGAGCCCGCTGGAGCACATTTTCACCCGCGACGTGCCGCGCTATCCGTTCGACCCCGCCCGCGCCCGGGCGCTGCTGGCGGAGGCGGGCTGGAAGCCGGGCCGCGACGGCATCTGCCGCAATGCTGAGGGCCAGAAGCTGTCCATCGAGTTTCGTGTCACCGCCGGGAACAAACTGCGTGAGCTGATGCAGCAGGTGATCCAGAGCCAATGGAAAACTGCCTGCATCGAGACCATCACCCGCAACGATCCGCCGCGGCTGCTGTTCGGCGAAACCTTGAAGAAGCGCAGCTTCACTGGGGCGGTGCTGTATTCGTGGCTGTTCAACGTGGAGAGTAGCCCGCGACAAATTCTTGGCAGCGATCAGATTCCGTCGGCTGAAAATAACTGGTCGGGCACCAACTACGCCGGCTGGAGCAACAGCATCATCGATGACGGCATCAAGACCATCGAGACGGAGACCGATCCCGCCAAGCGCCAGGTGGCGTGGAATGCGATGCAGCGTGTGTATGCCGAGCAACTTCCGGTTCTGCCGCTGTTCTTCCGGGTGGAGGTGCATGTGGTGCCGAAATGGTTGAAGGGTTACCAGCCCACGGGACATAATGATTTTTCGGTCTATTGGGCCGAGAACTGGCGTTCGGAATGAGCGTGCCTCTGTTGGAAGTGGCCGATCTGCACGTGCGTTTTGGCCAGAGGGACGTTGTGGCCGGCGTGGGGTATCGCATCGAGACCGGTCGCACGTTGGGCGTGGTGGGCGAGAGCGGGTGTGGCAAGTCAATGACCGCGCTGGCCCTGATGGGACTGGTGCCGCACCCGGCGGTGGTGTCCGGATCTGTGCGGCTGGGTGGGCGGGCGTTGCTGGGCCAGTCTGCCGGTGAATGGCAGGCGATGCGTGGTCGCGATGTGGCGATGGTGTTTCAGGAGCCGATGACGGCGCTGAACCCGGTGATGCGGGTGGGACGACAGATCGCCGAGGTGCTCGTGCTGCACAGGGGTTTTTCCTGGGCGTCTGCCGAGATTGACGCCATTCGGCTGCTGGATGCGGTGGGCATCGCGTCGCCGCGGGAGCGGGCGCAGAACTTTCCGCATCAGATGTCTGGCGGGATGCGGCAACGCGCGATGATCGCCATGGCGCTGGCGTGTGAGCCGGCGCTGCTGGTGGCGGATGAGCCGACGACGGCGCTTGATGTCACCATCCAGGCGCAGATTCTGGATCTGATGCTCGATCTGCAGGAGCGGATCGGCATGGCCATTCAGTTCATCAGCCATAACCTGGCCGTGATCAGCGAGATCGCGCACGAGATCATCGTGATGTATGCCGGGCGCGTGGTGGAGCAGGCACCTGCGGACGCGCTGTTCGCCAACCCGCTGCATCCTTACACGCGGGGGTTGATTGCAACGTTGCCGGACCCGGATCGTCGCGTGGACCGACTGCCGGTAATCCCGGGCGGGGTGCCGAATCTGGTGCATGTGAGGGGATGTCGGTTTGCCGATCGCTGTTCGCTGGCGGATGCGCACTGCAGGGAGGACGAGCCGGCCTTGCTGGAACACGCGCCGGGGCATTTTGCCGCTTGTTTCAAAATCCCATGAGTGAGCTTCTCGGTATTGATGATGTCAGCGTGCATTTTCCGTCTTCGGGCGGGCGAGTGGTGCGAGCGGTCGAGCATGTGAGCCTTCGTATCGAGGCGGGCGAGACGCTGGCGCTGGTGGGGGAGAGTGGCAGCGGCAAGAGCACGTTGGGCTTTACAGTGGCGGGATTGCAGGCGCCGACGTCTGGCAGCCTGCGGTTCGAGGGGGTGGCGTTGACGGCTTCTACCTGGCCGGCGGCGCGGCGCAAGATACAGATTGTGTTTCAGGATCCGTTTGGGGCGTTGGATCCGCGGATGCCGATCTCTTCGATCATTGCGGAGCCTTTGCTCATCCAGCGGATTGGGACGGCGGAGAGCAGGCGGGCGCGGGCGGCGGAATTGGTGGCGCAGGTGGGGTTGCCGCGCGATGCTTTGAACCGGTATCCGCATGAGTTTTCGGGTGGGCAGCGGCAGCGGATTGCGATTGCACGGGCGTTGTCGCCGGCGCCGCGGTTGATTGTGGCAGATGAGCCGTTGTCGGCGTTGGACGTTTCGATTCAGAGCCAGGTGTTGAATTTGATGAAGGAGGTGCAGGAGGCCCATCGGCTTTCTTATCTTTTCATCAGCCATGATCTGGCGGTGGTGAACCATCTGGTGGACCGGGTGGCGGTGCTCTATCTCGGCCGGCTTGTGGAAGTGGCTGATCGGGGCGCGTTGTTTGCAGCACCGGCGCATCACTACACGCGAGCGTTGCTGGATGCGGTACCGCGGATTGGGCGGCGGCGGGCGCGGCATGGGGGCGTCATCAAGGGTGAGATGCCGAGCCCGCTCAATCCGCCGTCTGGGTGTGTGTTTCATACGCGTTGTCCTCGGGCGGAGGCGTTGTGTGGCATGGACGTTCCGGTGTTGCGGGCGCTGTCTGCGGCGCAGTCGGTGGCGTGCCATTTTCCTCTTGGGACGGAGTGATCGGGATGACGCACTTCATTCTTCGTCGGTCCGTGCAGGCTTTGCTGGTGCTGCTGGTGATGAGCTTTGTGATCTACAACCTGATTGGGTTGATGCCGGGTGATCCGCTGGATGTGATGATTGCGTCCAATCCTGGGGCGACGCCTGAGGTGGTGGCGCGGTTGCGGGCGATTTATGGGTTGGATCAGCCGATCTTGTATCGGTATGCGCATTGGCTGCTGGCGGCGGTGCAGGGCGATCTGGGGTTTTCGCGGACGCATTCGCAGCCGGTGCTGGAGGTGTTGGCGCCGGCTCTGTGGGTTACGTGCAAACTGATGCTGATCAGCTTTGTGATTTCCGTGGTTCTTTCGTTGATGTTGGGGATTTCGGCCGCTTTGAAGCCGGGTGGGATTGTGGATGGGTTGGTAAGTTTGGGGGCGTTCGCGGGCATTTCGGTGCCGGTGTTCTGGTTGGCGCTGATGATGATTTTGGTGTTTGCGGTGAAGCTGCATTGCTTGCCGGCGAGTGGGATTTCCAATGTGGGCGATGGCGGTTTTCGCGATCATTTCGTGCATCTGATCATGCCAGTGGCGACGCTGGCCTTGGCGAACACCGGCGGGTTCACGCGGTTTGTGCGGGCCAGCATGATTGAGACGTTGCGGATGGATCATGTGCGCACGGCGCGGGCGAAGGGGAACAGCGAAAGTCGGGTAGTGCTGGTGCATGCTTTGCGCAACGCGATGATCCCGGTGGTGACGGTTATGGCGTTGAGTTTTGGGACGTTGTTTTCGGGCGCGTTGTTGACCGAGACGATGTTCGCGCAGCCTGGCATGGGCAAGATGATCTATGATTCCATACTTTCGAACGATTTCAATTTGGCTTTGTCGGGACTGCTGTTTGCGACGTTGGTGACCTTGGCGAGCAATCTTATTGCTGACCTGGCGTATGGATGGCTTGATCCGCGGATTTCGCTGTGAGCGGGTTTGCCGATGCGGCGATTGGGGTTTGGGCGCTGCGGTGGCGGCGGTTTCGGACGCATCGGACGGGGATGGTGAGCCTTTTCCTTCTCGTGGCGCTGGTGGCGTTCGTGCTGGCGGCTTTTCCGTTGCAGTATTTCTTGGGGATCGATCCGGATCTGACGGA
>JAYTHH010000502.1:0-2470 GCA_043732745.1 Rhodospirillales bacterium | reverse complement strand
GCCTGCGAAGGTTTGAGGGCATCGCGGTTGTATGCGATGGACTTCACGTTGAAATATAGCTTTTAGCCATAATGGTTGCATTGAAATTATGGCTGGGAATTATGCCTTTTGAGCGAAACAGGCGCATCAGGGTCAGATTTCCTCCACCCGCTCCACACCCGGCATCACCTTCAACGCCTGGGCCAATCGGGCGGAGACGTTGAAGCCGCCGGGGAGTGGGATTTCGACTTCCTGGGTGGCGCCGACATGGGGGATCAGGACGACGCGGCCCCTGCCCTTTCCTTCGCGGTCGAGCAGGTTTTTGATGTGGCCCACTGCTTCGGTCTGTTGCAGCCAGATGCGGATGCCGGCGCCGGCGCGGATGGCGGCGGCGTCCAGTGGTTCGGCTTCCTGGGCGGTGATGCGCAGCGCGTCGCCTTCCATTTTCAGATCGGCGGTGACGAGGATCATGGTGCCGGGAGTAAGCAGGTCGCGGGAGCGAGCGAGGGTTTCGCTGAAGAAGGTGACTTCGAACGAGCCGCCGGCGTCTGACAGGCGGACCCAGGCCATGCGGCTGCCGCTGCGGGTGATGCGTTCCTTGGAGTTGATGACGGAGCCAGCGATCTTCACGCGGGCGGCGCCGAGTTGGGCGCGTTCCTCCAGCTTGTTGCTGACCACGGCGCCGAGGCGGCGCAGGACCTGGGCGTAGGCGTCCAGCGGGTGGGCGGTGAGGTGAAAGCCGATGGCGTCGGCCTCGAAGGCGAGGCGGTCCAGCTCCTCCCAGTCTGGCAACGGGGCGAGGCGGAGTTTTTCAGGCTCGTTGCCGCCGAACAGGCCGGCCTGTCCGGTGGTCTTTTCCTCAGCGGTCGTTTGTGCGCGCTTGAGGATGATTTCGGCACTGGCGAACAGTCTTGCGCGGTTGTTGTCCAGATTGTCGAAGGCGCCGGCGCGGACCAGGTTTTCGATCTGCATCTTGTTCAACTGGCGCGGATCGACGCGGACGGCGAAGTCGGCGAGATCGGCGAAGTCGGTGTGGGCCCGGGCGCGGACGAGGGCTTCCATCGCGGTTTGGCCGACCTTCTTCACCGCCGCGAGGGCGTAGCGGATGCCGAGTTTGCCTTCGGTGTCGCGTTCGAGGGTGAAATCGGCGCAGGAGCGGTTGATGTCGGGGGGCAGGACGGCGATGCTCATGTTGCTGGCTTCCTGGCGCAGGGCGGCAAGCTTGTCGGTGTTGGAGACCGCAAGGCTCATGCAGCCGGCGAGAAAGGCCTCGGGGTGGTTGGCCTTCATCCAGGCGGTTTGATAGGCGACCAGCGCGTAGGCGGCGGCATGGGATTTGTTAAAGCCGTAATCGGCGAACTTGGCCATCAGGTCGAAGACTTCTTCGGCTTTTCCCGCCGTAATGCCGCGCGCCGTGGCGCCATCGGTGAAGATTTTCCGTTGTTGCTCCATCTCGGAGCGGATCTTCTTGCCCATCGCGCGGCGCAGCAGGTCGGCTCCCCCCAGGGAATAGCCGGCCATGGTCTGGGCGATCTGCATCACCTGTTCCTGGTAGACCATGACGCCGTAGGTCTCGCCGAGGATGGTCATCAGTTCGGGATGCGGTGGCGCCCAGGGTTCGCCGTGCTTGCGCTGGCAGTAGGCGGGGATGTTGGCCATCGGTCCCGGCCGGTAGAGGGCGACGGCGGCGATCAGGTCCTCGAAACGGTCGGGGCGCATCTGTTTGAGGACGTCGCGCATGCCTTGGGATTCGAACTGGAACACGCCGCCGGCGTCGCCTTTTTGCAGCATGGCGTAGGTGGGAGCGTCGTCCAGCTTCAGGCGATCCAGATCCACCACGGTGCCGAGGGCGGAGAGGTAGGCGAGGCCGCGTTGCAGGATGGTGAGGGTGGTCAATCCCAAAAAGTCGAATTTTACGAGGCCGGCCTGCTCGACGTATTTCATCGAGTATTGCGTGACGAGGAAGTCTGATTTGGGGTCGCGGTAGATCGGCACGAGTTCGACCAGCGGGCGGTCGCCGATGACGACGCCGGCGGCGTGGGTGGAGGCGTGGCGGTAGAGGCCTTCGAGCTGCAAGGCGATGTCCATCAGCCGGTTGGCCGATTCGTCGTTGGCGCGCATTTCTTGCAGTTTGGGCTCGCCGTCGATCGCCTGTTGGAGGGTGGTGGGTTTGGCGGGGTTGTTGGGGATCAGCTCGGCGACTTTGTTGACCTGGCCGTAGGGCAGGCCGAGCACGCGGCCGACGTCCCTTATGGCGGCGCGGGCCTGGAGTTTGCCGAAGGTGATGATCTGGGCCACGCGCTCGCCGCCGTATTCCTGGCGAACGTAGTTGATGACCTCGTCGCGGCGGTCCTGGCAGAAATCGATGTCGAAGTCGGGCATCGATACGCGTTCGGGGTTGAGGAAGCGCTCGAACAACAGGCCGAACCGGATCGGGTCGAGATCCGTGATGGTCAGGGCGTAGGCGACGAGCGATCCGGCCCCCGAGCCG
>JAYTHH010000501.1:0-8356 GCA_043732745.1 Rhodospirillales bacterium | reverse complement strand
CGCATGACGGCCACGATGCGGCTGCGTGCCGAGCCTTTGTCCGACCGCGCCCTCGCCCGCCTGCTGCTTGCCATGCCGTTGATGCCGGTGAAGGTGTTCGCCGCCATCCACTGGGAGGCGATCCGCCTGAAGCTGAAGGGCGCCCGCTACCATCCCGCACCGCCTCCCCTTTCTCTCGCCGAACCAGGAGCATCCGCATGAGCGGGACCGACGCCACGATGAACGATATGATGGTGGCAGTCCCGCCACGTGACAGATGGTCGCGCGTGGCGCTTAAACTCGCCTCGATGATCCGCTGCGGCCATCTGACCGTGGTGCTCCCCGATGGCAGCACGCACCGTATCGACGCGCCGCATGACGGGCCGGAGGCGACGATCGTTCTGAAGGATCGTCAGGCCATCAAAAAGCTGGTGATGGGCGGCAATGTCGGGCTGGCCGAGGCGTATATCGACGGTCTGTGGGAAAGCCCCGATCTGCGCGCCGTGATGGCGCTGGCGGCGGCGAACGAAGCGGAGTGGGAGGCGGCACTGGCCGGCAGCCCTTGGATGCGGATCGTCAACACCGTCCTGCACAAGCTGCGGCCGAATACCCGCAAAGGGGCGAAGCGCAACATCGTCGAGCATTACGATCTCGGCAACGAGTTCTATGCCCAGTGGCTGGACCCTACGATGACCTATTCGTCCGCGTTGTTCAGCCATCCGGAACAAACGCTGAAAGAAGGTCAGCTCTCCAAGATCCATCGCCTGTGTCAGGCGATCGAATTGAAGCCGGGCATGACGCTTTTGGAGATCGGCTGCGGCTGGGGCGCGTTTGCCGAGGTGGCGGCGCGGGACTACGGCGCCCGCGTCACCGGCGTGACCCTGTCGCCGTCGCAGCTGGCCTATGGACAGGCCCGCATTGCCGCTGCCGGATTGCAGGACCAGGTGGAGCTGCGCCTGCAGGACTATCGTGACGTGAGCGAGCAATACGACCGGATCGCGTCGATCGAGATGTTCGAAGCGGTCGGCGAGAAGTTCTGGCCCGTCTATTTCAACACGCTGCGCGAACGGCTTCTGCCGGGCGGCCTGGTGGGGCTGCAGACCATCACGATCGAGGACCGTCTGTTCCCGACCTATCAGCGCAGCGCCGACTTCATCCAGCGCCATGTCTTCCCCGGCGGCATGCTGCCCAGCCCGAAGCGGCTGCGTGAGGAGGTGGAGCGCGCCGGCCTGGCCTGGCAAGGCGAGCACTGGTTCGGCCAGGACTATGCCGAGACGCTGGCACGCTGGAACGAGAGTTTTCAATCTGTCTGGCCTCGCATTTCCGGCGCGACACGGCTGAGCCGGATGCCGGCGGACCTGCGCTTCAAGCGGCTGTGGGAATATTATCTGCTGTATTGCGAGACGGGGTTTCGCGCCGGCTGGACCGATGTGGGCCAGATCCTGCTGGCCAAGACCGCTTGACCGCTTCGGGCGTCCCGTCCCGGTTATCTTTGGGGAACCTGCTGGCCTACGCCGCGCCGGCGCTGCCGCTGGCCATTCTGGGGCTTCCGCTGAACGTCCATCTACCGGCGTTCTGGGCGGGGCCGATGGGGCTGCGGCTGGCGACGGTGGGGCTGGTGCTGACCTTGGTTCGCCTCACCGACGTGGTGGTCGATCCCGCCATAGGCCGGCTGTCGGATCGCTGGCACACGCGCTTCGGGCGCAGGCGGCCGCCGATCATGCTGGCCATTCCGATCGGCCTCGCAGGTGGCGCCGCACTGTTCTTTCCGCCTTCCGACGCCGGGTCGGTCTGGCTGTTCTTCTCCTACCTAGTGCTGACCCTGGGCTGGAGCATGATCGCGCTGCCCTGGCAGGCCTGGGGGGCCGAATTGTCGAACGACTACCGCGAGCGCACCCGGATCGTGTCCTGGCGCGAGGCGCTGACCTTGCTGGGGATCGTGGTCTCGGCCGTTATCCCCGCCGTGATGGGACTGTCCAACCCGGCGGTAACGCTGCATATCTTGGCCGCCCTGTGCGCCGCCTTGTCGCTTCCCGCACTTCTGGTGCTGCTGACAATGGTACGCGAGCCGGTCGCGGCGGCGTCGGTGCAGCCAGGGCTGCGGCAATCACTGTCGACTGCCTGGGCCAATCGCCCGTTCCGGCGCCTGCTGGCCGCCTGGGCACTGAACGGCATCGCCAACGGGCTGCCGGCAGTGCTGTTCCTGCTGCTGTGCCGTCATTTGCTTCATGCACCCGAGCAATCCGGGCCACTGCTGCTGGCGTTCTTCGCCACAGGCATTCTGTCGGTGCCGCTGTGGTCCTGGATTGCAGGGAGAATCGGAAAACATCGCGCCTGGTGCTGGGCGATGCTTTGGACCTGCGCCGCCTTCCTGCCGGTGCTGACGCTGGGGCCGGGCGACACCACCGCGTTTCTGCTGATCTGCCTCGGCACCGGCGCCGGGCTTGGTGCCGACCTCGCTTTGCCGCCGTCGATGCAGGCCGACGTCATCGATCTGGATACGCTCAATCATGGCGAGGCCCGCGCCGGGCTGTTCTTCGCCGCCTGGACGATGGCACAGAAGGCCGGCAACGCGCTTTCGGCGGGTCTGGCCTTCGTTTTGCTCGACCTGGCGGGGTTCAACGCCCAGGGGGAAAATGGCGCCTCGCAGATTGCTGTCCTCGTCGGCCTGTATTGTCTGCTGCCGGTGGCGCTAAAGTTGGGCGCTGTGACACTGGTATGGAATTTCCCGATCGACGCGCGCAAGCAGGCCCATATCCGCGCGGCCCTGCTGGCACGCGGTCAGACCGCATGACAACGCTGATCCCGGTTGGGCGCGGAATCAGGGTGGTCGGCGACGTGCATGGCGATGCCAGGGCGTTCGCCGCCGCCATTGAAACCGATCTGTTCGTGGTGCAGCTCGGCGATCTCGTGGATTACGGCCCAGACAGCGCCGCCACTCTGCGCATGGCGTTCGAGCTGATTGACGCCAAACGCGGGCTGTTCCTTCTTGGCAATCACGATCTGAAGCTGGCGCGCGCGCTGTCCGGCCGCGAGGTGCGAATGGACGCGCATCTGACGCGCACCCTGTCGCAGCTCGATCCCGGGCTGCGGGCGCGGGCGGCGGCGGAGTTCGCCCGCGCGCCGGCCTGGATCATGCAGGGGCCGCGCATGTTCGTTCATGGCGGCTTTCACACCGCGATGCTGGAGGAGCCGCCGCCGCCGGCGCCGGAGGGCCGCGTGACCGGGGTGCTGTCCCGCGCGCTCTACGGCGAGCACACCGGCCGCCAGCAGCCAGACGGCTATCCCGAGCGCTCGCTGCGCTGGGTGGACCGCATTCCGCAGGGGCTGACGGTTTATTGCGGTCATGACCGTCGCAGTACCGATGGGCGTCCATACGTCCGGCATGGAACGCAAGGCGGCATCGCGGTGTTTCTAGACACGGGTGCCGGCAAGGGTGGTCATCTCTCGTGGCTCGATCTCCCCCCTGAGCAGCGCAATAGTTCCACAGCCACCCACGAAGCGAGGCCCACGCAATGAAATTTCTGCCAATGCTGCTACTGGGCGCGCTCACCGGGTGTGCCTCGATGACGACGGCGGATTTCAAAGGCGGTGAGCCCCAGATGCGGCTGGAGGAATATTTCAACGGCGACAGCACCGCGTATGGGCTGTTCTTCGACCGCTCGCAGAATGTGAAGCGGCAATTCCGCGTGGCCATGCATGGCGTGTGGAACGGCACCATCCTGACGCTCAACGAGGATTTCACCTACGACGACGGCGAGAAGCAGACCCGGGTGTGGAGCTTCCACAAGACCGGCGAGACCACCTGGGAGGGCACCGCACCTGATGTGATCGGGCCGGCGACCGGGGAGTGGGACGGCAACGCCTACCGCATGCACTACACCGCAGATCTGAAGTCCGGCTCCAGCACCTACCGGCTGAATTTCGACGACTGGATGTTCCGCGAGAGCGACCGGGTGGTGATGAATCACGCGCGTGTGACGAAGTTCGGGATCGATGTCGGGCAGGTTCAGCTTGTGTTCGTGAAGTAAGGCGCATGTCTGATTACACCCTCTATTACTGGCCGCTGCCGTTTCGCGGTCAGTTCGTGCGCGCCGTCCTGGCCTCTGCCGCCAAGACCTGGACCGAAGGCAATGCCGACGCGATCGCGGCGCTGATGGGTGGGCCCGTAGCAGACATGCCAGTTCCCTTCATGGGTCCGCCTTTGCTGATCGACAAAAAGGCGAACTTCGCCATCGCCCAGATGCCCGCGATCATCCTGTATCTTGGCGAGACGCTCGATCTTTTGCCTGCCACGCCAGCCCTGCGCGCCATGACCCTCAAGACAGTCAATGACGCCAACGACGTGATCGACCAGATCACCCTCAATGGCGGCCGCCAGATGTGGACGGACAAGCGCTGGCAGGATTTCGCCCCCCGCCTTGCGAAGTGGATGTCGTTCTGGGAGGAGACCGGCCGCCGCCACGGTCTGCAACCAGGCTCCGGCTTCCTCCTGGGCGGCACGATGCCCGGCATCGCCGACGTCGTGACAGCCACGCTGTGGACAACGATGACCGACCGCTTACCAAAGATCGCGGCGATCCTGGAGGAGACGGCCCCTATGACCGCCGCCCTTTCGAGACGGGTCTCCGCCCTGCCTCCATTGGCGAATCTGGCCGCCAAGGCAAAGCAGGATTATGGCGATACCTGGTGTGGCGGCCAGATCGAAGCCTCGCTCCGCAAGGTTCTGGGCGCCTGAGTTTTCGCGAGGTCGCGGATGGGTCGCTGCGGAAAGGTTTTGGTATTAGACCGGGGCCATGAACGAAATCCTTCCGGCCAATCCCAATCCCATTCTTGTTCGTCTCGAGGCGGCGCGCTGCGCCTTGTTCTATCGTTACGTTCGGCTTGAGATACTGATCCATGCCGATGGCGATGCAACCTCGGTGAAAGATCTGCTGCGATGCCGGCTGCTGTTTGACGGCACGCCACCGCAGTCTTTTCACTACAGCAAGCTGCATAACGGCGGTGAGCACGAGTTGGTGCTCGACGCGATGATCGACCCTGAACGCTTTCCGCAGGCTGGACTTCTGGAAGTCTTCCTTGGTGAGCAACGTCAGGAAATGAGCCTCACCGATTTCGCCGCACATGCCTGCCACCGCAACACTGCGGGCTCGCTGGGTTGGTCCGCCTTGATCGAACATGTGAACGCTTTCGTGGCAGAGACTCCCGATCGCCGGCCAAGGCTTCTCGATCTCGGCGGTCGTCGCTTCATCGGTGGAACCTACGTCGACGACCTCGCGCAATGTGACTTAACGGTGTTCGACATCATTGAGGACGAGCATGTCGACGTGGTGGGAGATGCGCACGAGATCGGCAAATACTTTCCGGCCGAGCATTTTGATTTCGTGATGAGCGCATCGGTGTTCGAGCATCTTCTGATGCCATGGAAGGCGGTGCTGGAGCTGAACAAGGTGATGCGGACGGGCGGCTACTGCTACGTCCACACCCACCAGACTTTGGGCATGCACGAGTTGCCATGGGACTTCTGGCGCTATTCCGACACGGTCTGGCCGAGCCTGTTCAACGCCCGCACCGGGTTCGAGATCGTCAGCACGGGGCTTGGGCAGTTCACACAACTTGTAACGGTGGGCTGGAACGAGCGTTACCGCGGCGCCGAGAACAGCGGCGGTTTCGAGTGCTCCGGCGTGCTCGTCCGAAAGACAGGACACTCCGACATGACGTGGGATGTGAGCCTGGACGAGTTGATCGGCACAAGTTACCCGACGCCTTAGGTCTGGCACGCCCCCGGGCCTGTGGCCGGGCGGTCTTTCGCCTGTTACGGTTTCGCTTGCCATTGGCCAGGGATGCAACCGATGATCCGCACTTTCTTTCGAGCCGCCCTACTTGCACTTGTATTCGCGGGGATCGCCCATGCCGAGAGCACCTTGCAGACGGTGCTGAAACGAAAGGAGATGCTGGCCGGCATCACCTCGGACAGCCCGCCATCGGCTTATCTCGATGCTCAAGGCCGCCAGGTTGGCTATTGCGCCGACGTGGCGCGCTATCTGGCCAAGCGGCTCGGCGTGAAGTTGACCTTCGTGCCGGTCACGGCGGCGACGCGCATTCCGCTGCTGCAGACAGCGCGCATCGATGCGGAGATTGCCGTCACCACACCGCAGAAGGTGCGCAACGAGGTGGTGGACTTCACTTACAGCTATATCTGGGACAACGGCGTGCTGCTGGTGCGCAATGGCGACAGCACCGATATCGCCGCCTATCAGAACGGCACAAAAACTATCGGCGCCACCCAGGGCGACGGGTTCATCGATCGCTGGAAACAGGGGTCGCCGCAGGCGAAATTCCGGCTGTTCCGCGAAGCGTCCGACGTGGTGGGAGCGCTTCGCAAGGGCGATGTGGATGCGGCCATCGTCAACCAGAATGGCGGCGTGATCTTCACCCGCGCCGGCGGCATGGCGATGACGGCGCCCTGGACCAACTCGCCCGACGCCATCATGGTGCGCGAGGATGATTCGAAATGGTTGAAATGGCTGAACTGGTCGCTGCAGCGCATGTGGACCGAGGGCACGCTGCAGAAGCTGTATGTGAAATGGTACGGCCTGGAGCCCAGCTTCAGCCTCGGCGATTACGGCCAGATCCAGCCGCGGGTGATGGAGATCGGCCAGACCAACGACCCCTGGACCAAGCTTCCGGACGGGTTTTTGGAGAAACTGCTCGGCCCAGCCTCCTACGAACTGGATTGACCAGCCTTTCATGGACTGGTCTGTTCTCTGGCAGTACCGCGCGGAGCTTGCGAGCGGTCTTGCCGTCACGGTGGCAATTTCTGTCGCCGGCATTCTGGGCGCCACGATACTGGGCGTGCTGGTGGGGTGCCTCGCCACCTCCCACTCGTATCTGCTGCAGAAGCTGACAGGTAGCTATACCGCGTTGCTGCGCAATCTGCCGCTGCTGGTGAAGCTGGTTTTTCTATATTACGTCGTGAGCCTTGGCCCGCTGACCGCTGCGATCGTAGCCCTGGTGCTCCACCAGAGCGCGCCGATCGCCGATGTGACTGCCTCCGGTATCCGTGCGGTCGCAGGGGGCCAGTTCGACGCGGGTCTGGCACTCGGGCTGCGCCCCGCGCAGATCTTCAGGCGCATCATCCTGCCGCAGACCTTGCGAGTGATACTGCCGCCGATGACGACGCAATACGCCGCCATCGTGAAGAACTCCGCCGTGGTCTCGCTGATCGGCGTGGCCGACCTCACCTTCGAGACCCAGGAGATCAACGTTCAGACCTTCCGGGGGTTCGAGGCCGCCACCGCGGCCACGTTGCTGTATGCGGCGGTCACGTTCCTGATCATCGGGGCGATGTCGAAACGGCCGCGCGCGCGATGAGCTGGCAGCATCATGCCTGGCGCGGCATCGTGGCCGCAACGGCGCTGGGCGTGGGCATCACGGTGGCGCGTCTCGATTGGTCGCGTGTGGCGCCTTCCCTGCCCTTCATCGCGTTGTCGCTGGGCCGGAGCTGGGTACTGGCGCTGCTCTCGATGACGCTAGGGGCGGCTGCCGCGATCCCGCTGGCCCTGTTGCGGCTTTATGGCGGGGCGGTGTCCCGGTCGATCGCCACCGCCGTCATCGAGCTGGTGCGCGCCACGCCGGAACTGATGGTGATCTTCTGGGTGTATTTCACGCTGCCGCTGCTGACGGGTCGGGGTGTCACGGCGTGGACGGCGGCGCTGGTGTCGCTGGCGGCGATTGCGGCGTCCTCCTTGGCGGAGATCATACGGGGCGGATTGATGTCGGTGCCATAAGGCCAGATCGAGGGGGCCCGCGCACTGGGGTTGCGGCGGGTGCCGATCTTTTTGCGCGTGGTGCTGCCACAGGCGCTTCGCACCATGCTGCCGGCGCTGATCGCGCAGCTGACGGCGTTGTTCAAGACGACGTCGCTGGTCTCGGCGATCGGGGTGGCCGATTTCTTTCGCGCAGTCTCGGTGACGAATAACGCCGTGTTTGCGCCGGGTCCGCTGTATACGCTGTTGGCGGCAGGATACTTCATCAGTTGCTGGGCGCTAACGCAGATGGTGCGGCGGTTCGACCGCGGTGGGTCGCAGGTCGGGCGCTGAAAGCCTGTCTTCGAACAAGGCTGGACCATCGCCATCAAAGAGAAGTTCATTGCGAGCTGCGGCGTTCGCCGTATTCTGTCTGAATAGCCTTTGATTATCGATGGTCATGCCTTCACCACTGGCATCGTGCCCGAGACCGGCATCGAGCGGGATCTGCCCTACATCATTTCACCTAATCTTACTGTGTCATAAGTTGTGTATATCGTTTGGCTTGTTGGCAACAAGGACAGCGGTCGAGTCTTCGTGCCATGAGCCGCGCGATTGCCATCCGCATG
>JAYTHH010000500.1:0-2476 GCA_043732745.1 Rhodospirillales bacterium | reverse complement strand
CGAGCCGGCCGTCCTTGTACAGCGCAAAGCCGAACCCGGTCCCCAGCGTGATGACGCACTCCACCCCCTGCCCGGCAATCACGCCCAGGCCCTGCACCGTCGCATCGTTCAGCAGCCGCACCGGGCGGCCCAGCCGGCTCTCGAGGGTCCCGGCCAGGTCGTAGCCAGCCCACGCGTCGGTCCCGAGGTTCGGGGCCGTGACCGTATGCGTCCCGCGCACCACACCGGGAAAACCGACGGAAACACGCTCGAACGCACCCAGGCAGTGGGCAAGCCCGACCAGGGCAGGCACGACAGCTTCCGGCGGCGAGGGATGCGGCGTCTCCACGCGGGCGCGGTTGCCGACCATCTTGCCGTCCGCATCCAGCAGCCCGGCCTTCAATCCCGTGCCGCCAATGTCGATCGCCAGCGTGATCGGGCCGCGCGGGGTCGCGGCTTGCGGCGTCGCGGCCAGCTTCGACGAGGTTTCAGCCATGGGATCGCTCCAGTGTCTTGAGGCCGTCGGGCGTGCCGGCGATGATGGTGGTGGCCAGGCCGATGAACAGCCCGGTCTCGACAACCCCGGTGATGGCCTTCAGCCGCGCCTGCAACGCGGCCGCGTCGGGGATCGAGGCAAAGGCGCAATCCATGATCAGGTTGCCGCCATCGGTATGGAACGGGTCGTCCTGACCCCCGCGCAACTTGGCGTCCGCGCCCTCGTCGCGCAGCCGCTGGGCGGTCGCCTGCCAGCCGAAACGCACCAGCTCGACCGGCAGGCGGACGGTGTGGCCCAGCTCGGCCACCAGCTTGCTCCCATCCACGATCACGGTCATGCGGCGGCTGGCCGACGCCACGATCTTCTCGCGCAGCAATGCGCCACCCAGGCCCTTGATCAGCTCCAGCGTGCCGGTATGCACCTCGTCGGCGCCATCGATCGTCAGGTCGATGTCCGGATGCGTCCCGAAATCCACCAACGGGATGCCAAGGCTCATCGCCTGCCGGGCCGTCCGGTCCGAGGTGGGGATGCCAACGATCCGCAACCCCGCCCGCACCCGGCGACCCAGCGCATCGACCATCAGCGCCGCGGTGGAGCCGGTGCCGAGCCCCAGCACCATGCCATCCTCGACATGCTGCAACGACGCCTCGGCGGCAAGGCGCTTGAAATCGTCCGGCGTGCAATCGTCTGGGGTCACGGGGTGATGGCTTTCGCGATGCTGTCGACGATGGAGGGGGGTGTGGGAATGACGGACACGGTCATGGGATGCTCGTCGTCACCGGGCTCTTCAAGCGTGGCGAACTGGCTGTCGATCAGCGTCGAAGGCATGAAGTGGTTGTGGCGCGCGGCCTGGCGCCCCGCGATCAGCGTCTTGTCGCCGCGCAGGTAGATCAGCCGGACATCACGCCGGTCCCCCAGCAGAACCTGCCGGTAGCTGCGCTTCAGGGCCGAACAGGCCAGCACGCCGTGCCGACCGACGGCCCGGGTCGCATCGATCCACGCAGCCATCGTCTCCAGCCATGGCCAGCGGTCCTCGTCGGTCAACGGCGTGCCGCCATGCATCTTGCGGACGTTCGCCGGGGGATGGAAATCGTCGGCATCCTCGTATTCCCAGCCAAGACGGCCGGCCAGCATGGCGGCGATGGTGGTCTTGCCGGACCCGGAAACGCCCATGACGATCAGCACGGAAGGGAGGCCGAAGGAGAGGTGCGGCTGCATGGGCGGACCATAGCGGGACGGCAGCGGGACGCCAGCCCTGGCTTGATGACAATGGCACCGGCGCAAGCAAGGGAAATCAACCGGCCAGGTGATTTTAAGCGAAGCCGTTCATCAAATGTTAAGAAAGAAGTGATGGAATGGCTGCGTTACAACCGGCTGGCGAACCATGTTGGAGACCACCATCCCGTCTTTCGGCCGCCGGTCGCTGGCTGCGCTCAGGTCGCAGGCAGGAATTGCCCGGCTGTTCGTGGTGCTGGTGTGCGCGGCCATCATCGGGTTGACCGGCTGGCGCATCCTCGATGCGCGGGACGTCCAACGCCGTGAAAGCCAGGTCACGACAAACAACCTGGCCCGCAGCCTCGCAGACCATGCCCGCGCGACGATCGACATCGCCGATGCGCTGCTTGCCGGAGTGGTCGAACGCGTCGAGACGGATGGGACAGGGCCCGCCGCGGTGGCCCGCTTGCATGTCGTCTTGGCTTCCAAGGTGGAAGGCGCGTCCCGCGTTCGGGACCTGATGGTGTTCGACGCACGGGGCAAAGTGGTCGTGACATCCCTGCCGGTCGATCCATCGGGGAGCGCCGCGGACCGGGAGTATTTCGAATGGCACCTCACCCATGCCGATCGCGGGCCGCATCTCGGCCCGCCGGTGCGGGGACGGCACAATGGGCGCTGGACCTTGACGGTGTCGCGCCGGCTCGAGACCGCTGAAGGCCAGTTCAATGGCGCGGTCGTCGCAACGCTCGACTGCGAGATATTCGCGCGGTTCTATTCCAGCTTCGA
>JAYTHH010000499.1:0-2483 GCA_043732745.1 Rhodospirillales bacterium | reverse complement strand
CGCGTCGGCCCGCTGGATCGAAAGGCTGCGGCAATAGTAAAGCGACTTCATGCCACGCTTCCAAGCCAGGTAGTGCATCGCATGCAGGTCCCGCTTGTGCACATCGGCCGGCACGAACAGGTTCACCGACTGGCTCTGGCAGATATACGGCGTGCGGTCGGCGGCATGCTCGATCACCCATCGCTGATCTAGCTCGAACGCCGTCTTGTACACGGCCTTCTCCTGCTCAGTGAGAAAATCCAGATGCTGCACGCTGCCTTTGGTGGTGGTGATGGACGACCACACCGCATCGGTGTTCTGCCCCTTCTCCTCCAGCAACTTCAGCAGATGCCGATTGCGGACCGTAAAACTGCCGGACAGCGTCTTCTGCAGGAACACGTTGGCCGCGATCGGCTCGATGCCCGGCGACGCATTGCCCGCAATGATCGAGATCGAGGCCGTCGGCGCAATCGCCATCTTGGTCGAGAACCGCTCCATGATGCCGTAATCGGCGGCATCCGGGCACGGCCCACGCTCCTCCGCCAACATCCGCGAAGCCTGATCGGCCTGGGCGCGGATGTGCTTGAACATCCGGATGTTCCAGACCTTGGCGATCACGCTCTCGAACGGAATCTTCTGCGACTGCAGGAACGAGTGAAAACCCATCACGCCCAGTCCCACGGACCGCTCGCGCATAGCCGAGTATTTGGCCCGCTCCATGCCCTCGGGCGCGCGGTCGATGAAATCCTGCAGCACATTGTCGAGGAAACGCATCACGTCCTCGATGAACAGCGGATGGTCCTTGAACTCGAACCAGTTCTCCAGATTGATCGACGACAGGCAGCACACCGCGGTACGCTGCTTGCCGTACTGATCGACACCCGTGGGCAGAGTGATCTCGCTGCACAGGTTGGATGTCTTGACCTCAAGCCCCGCCAGCTTGTGATGCACCGGCATCGCCCGGTTCACATGGTCTGAAAAGATCAGGTAGGGCTCGCCGGTCTCGATGCGGGCGGTCAAAATCCGAATCCACAGATTGCGCGCCGAAATCTTCCGAATGACCGCGGCGTCCTTCGGCGAGGTGAGCCCCCATTCCTCATCGGCTTCCACGCAGCGCATGAAGCTGTCCGGAATGAGAATACCGTGATGCAGGTTCGGCGCTTTCCGGTTCGGATCGCCACCCGTGGGGCGTCGGATTTCGATGAACTCCTCGATCTCCGGATGCGAAACCGGCAGATAAACCGCCGCCGATCCACGCCGGAGCGAGCCCTGGGAAATCGCAAGCGTTAGGCTGTCCATCACCCTAATGAACGGAATCACGCCCGAGGTCTTGCCGTTCAGCCCGACCTTCTCGCCGATCGAGCGCAGATTGCCCCAGTAGCTGCCGATGCCGCCGCCCTTGGAAGCCAGCTGCACATTCTCGTTCCACAGGTCCACGATCCCATCAAGGCTGTCCGAGGCCTCGTTAAGGAAGCAGGAGATCGGCAGCCCGCGCTGGGTGCCGCCATTGGACAGCACCGGCGTGGCCGGCATGAACCACATCTTGCTGATATAATCGTAGATCCGCTGCGCGTGGGCGCCATCGTCGCCATAGAAACTTGCCACTCGGGCGAACAGGTCCTGGTAGCCCTCGCCGGGCATCAGATACCGGTCATCCAGCGTCGCGCGGCCGAAATCGGTAATCAGCGCATCACGCGACCGATCAACTCGGACCTGATGGCGGCCCTGCATCTGTACAGCGTCAAGCACGGCGGTATCCCCTTCGGCCACAGTCATTTCCATCTCTCTATTCTCCCCAATGGCGGCCAGGCGTCAATTAAAATGACACTATATGTTGGGAATTCAGCATCGCCTAACCACAACATAGAGCAAAACGCCGGAATAATCCACCACGCCCTGCATTGCGAACAAAGAGGGAACATAGGCGCTATTCGGCGCCCTCTCAAGCGGTTCCGAACGACGCGGGAAAAATGCTACACGGTGTGCGAAAAACGACGTCGCCGCCGCTCCTGTGAGCGGCGGCGATCGATGCGGAGACAGACTCGGCGGGGACAGGCTCGGGAGTGTCAGGCCGCGTTGGCCAACGCTTCCGGTGTCTCGGCCAAATAGGCCATCGCGGCGTCCACCCCGCCCTTGGCATGTGGAATGCTGCAGATCGAAAGCCCCATCTCCACAGCCGCCAGGGTGCCGAGGATCATCGGCTCGTTGAGGTCGCCCATGTGGCCAATTCGAAAAACCTTACCTCCGAGCGGGCCGAGGCCGCCGCCAAGCGAAACGTTGAAGCGGTCGAAGCACACCGTCCGCAGCTCCTCGGCGTTGAAGCCCTCCGGCATCATGATGGCCGTCACCGAATCGGAATAGCGCGACGGATCAAGGCAAAACAGCTGAGGCCCGTTGTTGCCCGACCAAGCCCGCACGGCGCGGCGCGTGGCCTCGGCCAGGCGGTGGTGGCGCGCGAAGACGTGATCGAGCCCCTCCTCCTCCAGCAACCGCAACGACTCGGC
>JAYTHH010000498.1:0-8417 GCA_043732745.1 Rhodospirillales bacterium | reverse complement strand
CGACATTCCGCCAAAGCCGAAGCCTTTGTCGCCACTCAACTCCATCGAGTGATTGACCAGGACCAGAAAGGCCCCCAGCAGCCGCAACGCGTCGAAATTGTTCAGGTGCTTTTTCATGGCTCAACCGTGATCGTGAGGTCTGGCATCGCGCGTTCCAGCCAAGCCCGCACCGTCAGCCCCCGTTCGGGCCGTTCGATGCCGAGCGTTGCCTGCACGGCCGGCGTAAGGACAGTCATTTTCCGACGCAGTTCCACAAATTCCCGCGCGGCGGAATTGCGCGCCGCCACTTCGGGGGCGAGTTCGGCGCCGCGGGTGAACGTGTTGCTGTCGTCGTTCTTGTAGAAATATAGCCCGATATCAACATTCGCGAGCGTGAAGTCGCTGGGAACGGCGGAGCAGACACGGATGAGAAATTCATAGTCTTCCTCGATGGTCAGCTGTGGTTCGAAGCGCAGGGTGCCGTCGGGTAGCGCTCTGCGATCGATGACAAAGCTATGGATCGGACAGAAATTCGAACGAAACAAATCCGTCAGGTCCTGGCCCACGAACGGGTGGGACTGGCTGAGCCCGTGCAGGAACTGCGGATAGACATCCGTCAGCACAACCGGCGTTCGTGCGAAGGCGATGCCGGCGCCGCTGGTCTGCAACTGCGTGATCAACATCTGGTATGCTTCTGGAAAAAGCACGTCATCATAATCCAGCAGCGCCAGATAGCGGCCACTGGCGGCGCTGAACCCAAGATTGACCAGTTCTGAACGCGCATCGATCGGCTGGTCGCGCTCGAAGTTCAGCAACACCAGCTCAACGTCATCCGCCCATGAAAGCATCGGGCCCAATGTGTCGATGACCAATTTGTGCTGCTCGGGCGAGAAGCGCTGCAACGACAGCAGAATTCGGATGGGCCGGTAGTGCTGTCCCACCAGGGAAAACACAGCGCGTTCCAGTTGCAGCATATAGGTAGGGTCGTGGAATCGCATGACAACATCGATGCCTTCCGCGCGGTGGCGGCGTTCGTCTATTTTCATGTCTACCACCTCACCGCCGAGAAGCTGAATTGCTGCGTGAAATCAGGAATCTGTTTCCATTGTTCGGGAACAGGCCTGGGCGCGGCGAGTGGGACCTCAACGTCCGCGCGGGTGAGTTCCTCCACGGCCAGACGCTCGAACCGGTCATTGCCCCATTTCCGGCCCAGCAGAACCGCAGCTGCCAGCATCATGCGTCGCAGCTTTTCGTTGCCGGTGCGGTTTGTCACCGCATGCAGAAACAGGGCGTTGGGTGCCATCAGGACATCGAAGCCCAGCGCGCGCGCCATCCAGGACAGGTCAACATCCTCGCAATACATAAAGAAGGTGTCGTCGAACCCACCTGTTACCTCGAACAATTGGCGCGGGATCGCCATGCATGCGCCGGAAGCCCAAGCGGTATTCAGAGTTATGGGGTCGAACACCTTTGGATGTTCGGCGGGAAACTGGCTCGCCTCAACCAATGCCTTCCCGTCATGCGCGGTCATGACGCGGGCGATGGCGTCGATGCAATCCGGATGAAAGGCGCCGTCGGGATTTGTGGCGATGTAAAGGTCGGCGCCGGCAGCGTAGGCTTCGCGCATTAGCACGTTGTGCGCCGCCCCGAAGCCCAGATTGCCCTGGGTTGGCAAAAGCTGTGCAGCGGGCGGCACGATGCTCGGGCTGCCGTTGTCGATCACCAAGAGCCGGCCCATGCCGCCGGTTCGCGACAGGGCCAATTGGGCGCTGGCGAGGCAGCGGCGAAGCTGTTCGGGTTCGCTGTCGTACGTCACGATACCGACGGCGACCGACAGGGAGGGCGGAGGAAGGTCTAGGCCGAGGGCCGCCCTTTGTCGCGAGGCCTGCTGGGGCGTGAAGGCAGCGCCCTGGCTGCCGTTCGATGTTTCGTTGGTGCCTGGCAGCTGTGGCGTTTCTGCCAGCCGAGGGTCGGAGGGGGCTTGGGCCTGTTTGCTCAACAGGCCCTTGAACCCCCGCAGCGGGGCCGTCACGCGCCAGCTTGTGCTGGCGCGCATGGCCGCCAACAGGGCTTCTCCCTCAATCCGTACGCGCTCGGCGTGCGCGCGCATGGCCTCGGCGGCGGCGCGGCTTCGTTGAGCCTCCGCCCGAATGCGCTGCACCCGCAACTGCGCGGCATGCATCTGCGCTTCTGCGATGCGCTGCTGCTCCTCGGCATCCCGCCTGGCTGCATCGCGCTCCGCTTCCAGCGTCTGCACTCGTCGGATCTCGACCTCTTCGCGGACGGCCAACTGACTGGTTTCGATGTAGCTCGTAGCCGACGGCACCTGTAGCGGGCAGTCCGATGCATAGGCGACGAGGTAGAGAGCGCGTGGGAGGCCCTGATTGACCTCGAATGCGTCAGGTCCGCGCTGCTCGAACGTAACCGCCGGCAGGTTTTCTGGATGAGGCGCGTCCGCGAGCATCAGCGAGCCGATCATTGGTCGCTGCAAGAGCAATTCAACATGGGGGAACACCTGCCGCAGCCCGGCTGAAAACTCGGACTTCGTCAGCTCGCGCACGTGATAGGGGTTGGCCACCGAACCATCCGGCGAATAGACGTCGCGATCGAGCGTGCTGATGATTAGGATGCCGCCTGGCCGCATGATGCGTCGGATCTCAGCATAAAATTCCTCATGTTCGCGGAAATGTTCCAACGTTTCGAACGAAACAACAACGTCGCGACTCGAATCCGCGGCATCGATGCGGCGAGCGTCGCCGTGCTGAAAAGTGAGTGCGGGGTGCCGGTATGAAGTCTGGGCGTGGGCGACTGCCTGTTCGGATACGTCGATTGCCAGAACTGACGTGGCCACCTGCGCCAGAAGTGCCGCGCCGTATCCTTCGCCGCAGGCGATTTCCAGTACGTCCTTGCCGCGCGAAAGTTCGCGCGCCAGGAAATAGCGATGGAGGTGCTCGATTTCGATCTGCCCGGTCATGCTCGTGGTCAGGCGTTCCCCAGTGAAGGCAAGCGCCTGCTCGGGTCGCTCTCGCGCGAAAATTTCACCCAAGGCTAAAATCCCCTTTCCGCGCCTGGGCCAAAACAGGCGCAGGCGATTTCGATCAGAGTGGTTGATGAAGGGCGCAGGGGGCGCTGGCAACCCCGTTTGGCCGGGTGGAAGTTGTAACCCATTGATGAAGTGGTGGGAGGAAGTGTATTCCACGGCCGGCGTGGCGATCGACCCATGTGCGTGCCGGGAATGAAAATGAGCATGCGTAGAGGAGTGATTTTTGGATATCGATAGCCAACCTGGGTATCAAGCCTGGGTCGATTCATATGACACAATGGACGAGAAGGATGGTGCCAGCATCAGGTTGCAGATCGATGGCGCCGTCGAAAATCCCCTGTTTTCGGTGATATTCTGTCCATCGAACATCGATTCTGATCAGGCACTCTTGCTAATTCAGGCGCTTCAACGGCAAATTTACCCCTGGTGGGAGGTGTGGCTGCCTTGCCAACCCCCTCCGCAATTGCCCGGCGATGCACGTATCCGGGTGCTGGCGGGGGCGCACAGCGAGGACGGTTGGCTATCGGCTGCCCTGGGAGCGAGCGGTGGGCGTTTGATCCTGCCCCTCATGGCGGATGCCGTGCCACGCGAACATGCGTTCTTCGAACTGGCGGCAGCCCTGAAGGAAAGCCCCGCAGCGCTCATTTTCTTTGCAGATGAGGACCAGATCACCAACGATGGAACCCGTTGCCGCCCGCATTTCAAAACGGCGTGGGATCCGGATTTGATGCTCGGACGCGACGAGATCGGTGTGTTTGCGGCCTATGATCCCGATATCCTGAGATCGGTGGCGCGCCGCTTCAATGGATCGCGGGCAGATCTGGCCCTGCGCGCCACCGCCGCGACCGTTTCCACGCGGATCAGGCATATCGCGGCCATTCTGTGCCACCGCAAGGCGACTACTGCCGTGCAAGGCGCTTCCGAAGCATTGCTGTATCGTGAGGCCGTGACGCGGCACCTGCGCTCGATCGGGGATGGGTCTGACGTGGTGCCAAGCCCGTTGGCGCCGCAGTTCTATCGCATCGTCCGGCCGGTGCCATCGCCCGCGCCCCTGGTTTCGATCATCATTCCAACCAAGAACCATGCGGACCTGCTGGCGCGCTCAGCGAGCGCCGTTCTGTCTCGGACCGACTATCCGAATGTGGAACTGCTGATCGTGGACAACGGCAGCAGCGAACCGGATTCCCTCGCGCTGCTGGAGGATTTGTCCCGCGACCCTCGGGTGCGAATTTTGTCCGAACCTGGCTCCTTCAACTATTCCGCCATGAACAACAAGGCCGCCCGCGCCGCACGAGGCAGTGTTCTTGTTTTGCTCAACAATGATACCGATGTGCTCGATGTCGGCTGGCTCCGCGAAATGGTGTCACATGCGGTGCGCGAGGATGTGGGCATCGTGGGCGCAAAATTGTTTTACGAGGACGGCCATGTTCAGCACGCGGGGGTGGTTTTTGACCGCCAGATGGAGGTAATCCACCAACTGCGCCTGAGCGAAGGCGAGGATCCCGGACCGGGCCAGGTATTGGCGCTCACACGCACGGTTTCCGCCGTGACGGGAGCGTGTCAGTGCATGCGCAAATCGGTATTCTTCGAAATAGGACAGTTGGATGACCAGCATCTTTCGGTACAGTTCAACGACATCGACCTATGCCTGCGCGCCGCCGATCATGGGTATCGCGTTGTCTTTACACCGTTCGCGCGGCTGACGCATTTCGAGTGCGCATCACGCGGCCCTGATCACGCCTCCGGATTGCTTCGGGAGAATTATTTCAAGGAGCGGCGCTGGTTTGAGAGCATGTGGGGGACGCTCCTGGCGAACGACCCTTTTCATAATCCCAATATATCCTACGGCTGGAACGAGACCCGGATGGCCTGCCCGCCGGCGCGAATGCATTCGTGGCTGAAGCAGGACTCCACCCGTGGCTGATCGGCTCGTCACGCCTGAAATGGAACGGATTGCGCGCATTGCGGAGCGATTGCGAGAGTCTCGAAGCGTTGCCCAGAAACTGACCCTCGAGGTCGCGGCGCTTCGATCATCGGAAGCCGAGTTGCGGACAAGATACGAGGCCATCATGTCGTCACGTAGTTGGCGCGCGCTTGGCCGTGTGCAACGCTTGTATGAGGCTATGCTGAAATGGATGAGCCGCCTCCGGCAAGCCGTTTCCTTAAATTAGATGAGAACATGGGGGATCTATGGCCAGCAAGGAGAACTCGGCGTTGCGCGCTAGGTCTTCGAGTGTGCGCGTGATGCCCTGGGAAAACGACAATGCCGGCGCCCAGCCTAGCACAAGCCGGGCACGGTCGATGGCAAGCACGCTGGCGGGCACGTCGAAACTTCGCATCGGTGTCCGTCGCACATCGAGCCGGTGGCCCAGCCGCGCCTCCAGTTCGGCGACGATCTCGTTGAGGCTGGTGCCGATGCCGCTGCCGATGTTGAAGATGAAGGCATCATCGTTGCGCGGTACCTCGGCCAGTCGGATGAGCCCGGCGGCTACATCGGCGATGTGGACGTAGTCGCGCACCACCTCGCCGGTGCCCCATATCTCGATCGGGATCCCGCTCACCGCGTGGTGCAGGAATGTGGTAACGGCACCAAGGCCGCGCGCCAGGTTCTGGCCGGCGCCATACGGGTTGGCGATCCGGGCAATGCGGAAATCCAGCCCATGCATGGCGCGATACAGACCGAGATAGATTTCAGCGGTGGCCTTGCTGGCGCCATAGGCGGTGATCGGTGCCATCGGATGGTCTTCGCGCACCGGCAGGTGATGCAGCTTGCCATAGACGGTGCCGCCCGACGACGCGAACACCAGCCGGCTCTGGCCGCGTCGCCGCAGCGCATCGAGCAGGTCGATGGTGGCGCCGACATTGGTCACCAGATCACCGCCCGGGTTGGCGTTGGCGCTCGCAGGGATCGACCCCCAGGCATAATGGTGAACGACATCTACATTCTCGACGAGCGCGTCCCAGTTGGCTGCTCCCAGTTCCAGCATTTCAAAGCCAATGCGGTCGGCGAGATCCCTGGGCACCTTGAAATCGGGAGCGACGCGGTCGGCCAGGGTCACGCGGGCGCCTTTCTGTGCCAGCAACAGGCCAACATGGCGGCCGATGAAGCCGCAACCGCCCAGGATCAGATGATGGTCCGTCACGGCGCAATTCCCGGAATATAGGCCTGCGCCTCGGTCATGCCGCACGCCTTGCCCATGGCGGGCAGCAGTCGCAGCAGAATCGCCTGCGACGTTGAGGGTTCGGTGTCGGGCAGTTCGTCCTCCGACTCGGGCGGATTCAGATTCATAGAGGCGACGGTCTCAAAGAGCTGGCGACGCAGCCAAAACATGCCGTGAACCGGTGCGTCGAACGCATCGGCCAGTGTCGCGACCAGGCCATATTGCGCCGCCATCTGCTCGGCTTGCGGCCGCAATGTGTCCCAGCGGCAAACATAGGGCTCGCAAGGATAGACCAGGCCCAGGGCGGGCTGTTCGTGGAACGCATGCACAATGCGACTGCCCATGGCTTGGTTTCCGCCCGCCAGGCTTTCCCATTGGGCCATGCGCGCCGCCTCCGGGGCGTCGTCGTGCAGATGGCCGACTAGCTCGTAGGATGAGATGTCGATCAACTGGCCGCGCAGCACTGCCTGTAGAGCCTGCAACCCATCCGCACCGGAATGTGGTGGCATCGAGACGGTGACGGTGCCCCCCTGATATCCGGCGAGCCCGTTTCGCAATAGTTGCACTTTGGCCTCTGCGTCGGTGGTCATCAGCAGGTCGCAGCGCCAGGCGTTGCCGTGCAGAAGCTCCAGCAATGCGGCGGCCAGCTCGGCATGGGTCAAATGTACGTGTAGCAGGGCCGGTGGCGTGCCGGCGGATGGCGGGGGCGTCGTGGCCGTGGGTTGCAGCACGGGCACGAGCCAGGGGCCGGATGGCTTGCCCTGCCGGATGAAGCTGGCGAGCGGATCGGGGGTTTCCCCGGCTTCGATGGTGTGGGGCGCCCATAGCGGGGCGATGAAGCCCGCGCATGGCCGCCGAACAGGCGTTTGCATCTGGTTCTGCCGCTGCATGTTGCTAGCGGCGAGATATTGCGCGATGGCCTGTTCGCGGGAAATAGATGCCCAGACTGGGCCGAGGAACAGCTCCTGGTCGAATGATGTGTCGGATATCAGAGTCTCGGCGTCGTTTCGCATTTGCTGGGCCCGTGGCCCGGCGGCGATCCCGAGCCCATCCAATTGGGCGACATAACGCTTCATGTTGAAGATCGATTCCGCGGCATTCCGCGTTGCATCCGACATTTGTTGCCGCATCGACTCGTCACCGGCGAGGCGGCAGATGAGCGCGGCCGCGGCTCCGATGTCCAAATGCGGCACGACGCCGATCGCAGTGCGTGGATCGCCCAGCAGAAGATCGGCGGTGCCGCTGGCATCGGCGAAGGAGATCACCGGAATGCCGCGATGGGCGGCATCGATCGAGACGTTGGGCATCGGGTCCAGTCTCGAACTGAGCAAAAAGGCATCGGCGAGCGCATAGACAGGCTCCAGATCCGACACCTCGTCGATGAACATGAAGCTGTCGCCTAGGCCGGAGCGGTCGATCTGCTCCTTAAGGTAGACGGAATACCCCATGTCCTTCTCCGGCTGGTAGCCACCACCGACCCAGACGAACTGCACCAGCCGGTCGAGGCCGAGCCGATGGACGGCGGCGGCGATGCCGATGAAAAGGTCCACGCCCTTGCGATAGGTCACCGAACCGCCGCCGATCACGATGAAGCCCCCAGCGGCCCGAATTTCCCTAAGATCGTCGATCTTGGCCACCGGTGCGGCTTGTTGTGCGGTGTTGCTGGCCGGAACGACCGACATACCCTGCGGCGCGATGCGGACATCCCGGTCCAGCAGCGCGGGATAGACGTCGGTGGATGATCGGGCGACTATCGGCGCGGGGAACACGATCTCGGTCGCCCAGTCGAACGCGGCTGTCAGTGTTTCACGCGGTGTCACATACGATCCGAATTCGTGCATCAGCAGCAGCGTCGGCACGCAGTTCTGCGCCATGATCCGCAGTACGCGGCGTGACTCAATGCTGTTGACGACGGCATATCTGAAGTGCCGTCCGGCAAACAGCGACCGCAAACCGCATTCGATGTCCATCGGCGTGTTGCGCGGCGTGACGAACGGTCCGTAGGACTCGGTGCTCAAGGCCTGAAATTCCGGCGTAAGCGGCCCGTCGCCGAGCAGGATGGTGTAGACGTTGTAGGTCTCGGCCAGATGCAGCGCGATGTTCCAGCCGAGGATGGGCGCGCCGGTGCGTGAGGTTTCATGCACGACCATGATCACGTTCTCGCGCGAAGGATCGGCACCTGCCGGATTGCTGTGCCGCACGTCCGGAGCCGCCGCGGGACGCCCCTCGGTGCG
>JAYTHH010000497.1:0-2488 GCA_043732745.1 Rhodospirillales bacterium | reverse complement strand
GCCCGCAGATACGCTCACGCAAAATGGAGGCGACCGATGAGATCGCTTTTGGCCCTTTCGTTGGCCTTGCCGCTGACAATCGGCAGTGCACGTGCCGAGGTCTCCGGAATCCGCATTACCCGCCAGCCTGGCATCATCTATCTTGCCGTGACGGTCATGGAGTAGGGCAAGCTGGTCGAAAAGGCCGCAGCCTCCCAGGCCATGCCGGGCCTGTAGGCCACCTACAGCGTATTCGGCGGCGGTGGGGCTGCAACCGACGCGCTGCTGTCCGGCAATGTTGATGTGGTGACCACCGGCGTCTCAAACATGCTGCTGCTGTGGGATCGCACGAAAGGCGGGGTGAAGGGTTTTGGGAGTTCGTCCGCCACGCCGATGTGGCTGCTCAGCAACAATCCGAATGTGAAGTCGCTGAAGGACCTCACGGCGGCGGACAAGATCGCTGTGCCGACCGTCAAGATTTCCAGCCAGGCGATTCTGCTGCAGATGGCGGCGCGCAAGCTTTATGGCGACGCCGAATTCGCAAAGTTCGATTCCATCACGACAACCCTGGGCCATCCGGATGCGCAGGCCTCGCTGAGCAGCGGCAGCGGCGGGCTGACCGGGCATTTCTCCGGCTCGCCGTTCCAGCAGGCGGAGTCGAAGCTGCCGGGCGTGCATGTGGTGGCCACGTCCACCGAGATCATGGGCGGGCCGGTCAGCAACGCCGTGCATTTCGGCACGCAGAAATTTCACGATGCCAACCCGGGCGCCGTGAAGGCATTCCTGGCCGCGGCGCGCGAAGCCGAAAAATTCATCGCCGAACACCCGCGCGAGGCCTGCGAGATGTTCGTGGCGATCACCGGCGAAAAGACGCCGACCGACGATTTGGTGGCGATGATCAAACAGCCGGACATGCTCTACAACACCATACCCGTCGGCACGATGGCGACGGCGCTTCACATGGCCGACATCAAAAGTGTTGAAAACCCGGCCAGAGAGCTGGAAAGACTACTTCTTCCCTGAAGCGCACGGGCTGGGCGGCAATTGAACCGCAACCAATTACAACCATATCAGCATTATGAACACTGATCCAAGCACAATCCCCGACGACGAATGGCGCAAGCGCCTCTCCCCGGAGGTGTTTCGCGTGCTGCGCAAACACGGCACCGAGCGGGCCGGGGCCTCACCTTTGAACCAAGAAAAGCGCGACGGCGTGTTCGTCTGCGCCGGCTGTGGTCAACCTTTGTTCGGCGCCGACACCAAATACGAAAGTGGCACCGGCTGGCCAAGCTTTTGGGCGCCGCTGACAGGTGCTGTGGAGACCACCACCGATCGCAGCTTCTTCATGACACGCACAGAAGTGCATTGCGCCCGGTGCCAGGGCCATCTTGGCCATCTATTCCCTGACGGTCCGCAACCGACCGGCGAACGCTACTGCATGAATGGCGCGGCCATGCAGTTCGAACCCGAGACCAAATAGCGTGCCAGCCTCGGCGGCGCTGCTTGGGGCGGCCGCGGCCGGGGCTGCATATACCCTGACCCCCGGGCCTGGATTTTTGGCATTGCTGGGCATCGGTGCCGCGCAGGGCAGACGGGCCGGCGCAGGTTTCATCTTTGGGCATTTCGCCGGGGACGTTCTGTGGTCCGGTCTGGCGTTGACGGCGATCATTGGCGCGCGCCAGGTCGGTGCCGCCGTGTTCGATCTGCTGGGCGTGTTGTGCGGCTTCTATCTCGGCTGGCTAGGCCTGCGGGCACTGCTTGTACGCCGTGCCGCCGACGGCGCGCCGTTGCAGATCGTAGCACGGCCGCTGCTGCGCGGGCTGGTGTTCGGCCTTACCAACCCGAAGGGCTACCCGGTTGCGCTCGCCACTTTCACGGCCCTGTTGGCCGGCCAGGCAGAACAACTGGATTGGGCCGCCCTGCCGCCGCTGCTGGGGGCGGCAAGTTGCGGCTTTCTGCTGGCCGATGTGATTCTGGTTGCGCTGATCGGTGCTTCGGTGGTGCGCCGTTTCTATCGTCGTCATGAGCTGTGGATCGTCCGCGGTTCCGGCCTGCTTTTCATCGGCTTCGCTGTGGCCTCAGTGTCGAACTCCGCACCTGGGTTACTTCGTATCAGGCGTTGAAATCAGAATTCGTGCTTTCACGAAGCCTTGCGATGATCGCGGCTGGAAGAACCGCACGACCGTAGCGAAAGCCCTGCCCGGTGGCACAGCCAAGGGCGACCAGCATGGTTTCCGCCGCCGGTGTCTCGATCCCTTCGGCCACCACATGTAGATCCATCTCCCTCGCCAGGCCCAACGTGGCCCGCACGATCATCTCTGCGTCCCGGTCAGTCGCGCAATGGGTGACGAAGGCGCGGTCGATTTTCAGTTCGCTGAAGGGCAGACGCAGCAGGCTCAGCAGCGAGGAATGGCCGGTGCCGAAATCGTCGATCGCGCAGTTGATGCCGCGTGCACGCAAGGCGCCGAGCGTGGCGGCCGCGCCCGCCGTGTCCGCGATGGCCTGGCTT
>JAYTHH010000496.1:0-8474 GCA_043732745.1 Rhodospirillales bacterium | reverse complement strand
TGGATGTTCCGGTTCTGCTCGGCGGCGCCGCGCTTACGCGCAATTATGTCGAGGATGACTGCGTGCGAGCCTATGCCTGTGGTCGGGTTGCCTATGCGCGCGATGCGTTCGACGGGCTGAATTTGATGGATCGCGTGACCGGCAATGGGTTCGACGATTATCTGGCGGTGCTGCAATCCAAGCGCTCCGGCAAGGCGCGCAATACCAAGCGTACTCTAGGCCAGGCTGATGCCAATGCGTTTCGCCCGGTGGATGTGCCAACCGTGCAGGCGCGGCGTCGGCGCATGACGCAGGACCATCCGGTCACTGTGCCGCCGTTCTGGGGCGCGCGCGTGGTGGAGGCAGCGGCGAAGTCTGTTGTGCCGTTCATCAACGAGCGCAGCCTGTATCAATTTCAGTGGGGTTTTAGGAAGCAAGGCCGCGACCTCACCGATTTCCTTGGTTGGGCCAAGCAGGAACTACGTCCGGTGATGCGCCGGATGCTGACTCTATGCGAGGACCAGGACATCCTGAAGCCACAGGCGGCCTACGGCTACTGGAAGGCCGCCGGCCAGGGCAACGACCTCATCGTGTTCGACCAGGACGGCACCACCGAACTCTGCCGCTTCGCCCTGCCGCGCCAGCCGAAGGAGGATGGCGAATGCATCGCCGATTTCTTCCGTGACGTGGACGATGCCGAGCGGGACGTGATCGGCCTGCAGGTGGTGACGGTCGGCCAGAAGGCGTCCGACACCGCGCGGGTGTGGTTCGAGGACAATCGTTATCAGGACTATCTGTATCTGCATGGCCTCTCTGTGGAGATGGCCGAGGCGATGGCCGAGGTGACGCATAAGCGCATCCGGGCCGAGCTGGGCTTTTCCGGCGAGGACGACCGCGATATCGAAAAGATGCTGGGCCAGGCCTATCGCGGCAGCCGATACTCGTTCGGCTACCCGGCCTGCCCGCGTCTGGAAGATCAGGGAGTGTTACTTAAGCTGTTGGGTGCGGAGCGCATAGGCGTGGATTTGTCCGACGAGTTCCAGTTGCATCCGGAACAGTCGACCAGCGCCATCGTGGTGCTTAACGCACGGGCGAAGTATTTCTCGGTGTGACGATGGGCGCGGCAAAGTCGTTTCACAGCGCTTTTTCGATGCGCTTATTTGCCGGCCTGGCTGTCTGTCTTCTGGCGGCCGGGTGCGGTGCGCCCGGGCTATATCCATTCGCCGGCTGCGGCCCCGGCCCGCGTGCCACGCTGGCGGTGCAGATGCGCGAACAGCTTCCGGTGGTGCAGGTTACGGTGAACGACCGAAGCGCCGATCTGATCATCGATACCGGCGCCACCACCACGGTGTTCAATCGCAACGCCGCCGCGGTTCTTGGCCTGCAGGCCATGGCCGGTCCGGGGCTGGCATACACCACCGTGCAAGGGGTCGGCCGCGCATCGCGGGCCACCATCGACGTGCTGCGGCTTGGTCCATGGACGCTGACAGATCTGGAGGTGGCCGTCACCGCCAACACGCCGGAGGACGGCGTTTTGGGCCTGGATGTCCTGTCGCGCTACGATATCGATGTGAATCTGCCGAAGAGCGAGGTCGTGCTCCACAAGGGCGGTCTGTGTCCGGGGGAGGAGCCGGTCCTTGCAGGACCGATGCTGGAGCTGCCGGCGGCCCGGCTTGCGGCGCACCCCAGCATTGCAGGCCTAGTTCAGAGCCGGACGCCGGAGCCGTTTCTGGTGGTGCCGGTGCGGCTGGACGGTGCGGCCACCTTTGCAATGCTGGACACCGGGGCGGCCGCGGGCTCGCTGGTGTCCACCGTGTTCGCCGCCCAGGCCGGAATGCGCGAGGGCGCGGACCAGGCGGCGGCGATCTCCGTGTTGGGCTTCGGCGCACACCTGCGACTTGGCCAGCATCGCTTCGCCGAGCTACTTGTGGGGCGAGAGCGGTTCGAGAACCCCACGCTGCTGGTGGGCGGAGACCCACACGTGGCTTTCCCGATCATCCTTGGCCATGACTATTTCATCACCCATCGGGTGTGGTTCAGCTTCGCCTCTGACCGCATCTTCGTGGTTCCGGTGCCGCAGCAGGCAGGGCCATAGGGCAGACGGGGCGATTGCCGCCTGACAGGGGCGTGCGTCCTTGCTAGACCCGCCACAGAACAGCGTCGGCGGTGCGCAGTGAGACAGGCAGAACGCATGGCAGCCGGCAGCATCGCTGTGGGTATTGTGGTCTTGGCGTTGAAGACCGCGGCCTGGTGGGTCACCGGCAGCGCTGGCCTGTTTTCAGATGCCGCCGAATCCACCGTCAACGTGATTGCCGCCATCGTGGCGCTTCTCGCCCTGCGCTTCGCCGCCCAGCCGGCGGATGCCAATCACCCCTACGGGCACGACAAGGCCGAGTTCTTCGCCGCCGTCATCGAAGGATCGCTGATCGTGCTGGCCGCGGTGCTCATCGTGGAGCAGGCGTGGCAGAGCTTCTTGCATCCCACGCCGCTGGAGCAACCGGGCCTTGGCCTGGCACTCAATGCCGGCTCAACCGTGCTGAATGTGATTTGGGCCGTCCTGCTGGGCCGCCGCGGCCGCGAGTTGCGCTCGCCCGTGCTGGTGGCCGACGGCAAGCACTTGATGGCCGACGTGGTGACATCGGCCGCGGTGCTGATCGGCGTGGGGCTGGTGTTGCAGACCGGGATCATCTTGCTCGATCCGGCGGTGGCGGTGCTGGCGGCTGCGTATGTGCTGGTGTCCGGCATTCTGGTCATCAAGGGCTCGGTTGGCGGGCTGATGGATGCCGCACCGTCCAGCGACATCGTGGGCCGGATCCGCGAGATCGTGGGCGTGCAGGCCGCGGGCGCCATTGAGGCGCATGATCTGCGTACCCGCCATGCCGGTCGGCTGACGTTTCTGGAGTTCCATCTGGTGGTTCCCGGCGCCATGGCGGTGCAGGATGCGCATGCCATCTGCGACCGGATCGAGGCGGCACTGAAGGCTGAAATGGACGGGCTTATGATCACCATTCATGTGGAGCCGGAGGGCAAAGCGAAGCAGCATGGCGTTCTGGTGCTGTGATCCGGCTTGCCGCCGCGCCCCGTCCGTCCGGGCGTGGCATGCGTCTGGCTGCCTTGGTCGCCCTCCTGGTGCATGCGCTGTTTCTGGTGGGGCTGATCGCCGGGCCATTGCTGCAGCACGCGCCGGCGGTGGCGGAGGTGCCGGACGAGGTGGCGCGGATCGAGTTGGTGATGGGCGATGGGGCGCAGCAGACCGGCACCCCGCCGCCCGCCTCGCCGGCGCCCGCGCCACAGGTCCGGCCGGACGCCCAGGCGCCGCCGCCGTCTCCCGTGGCGTCGCCATTGCCGGACGACGCCGGCGTCGCAGCTTCTCCCCCAACGCCCGCCCCGCCGGTGACGGCACCGCCCACACCTTCGCCCCCGGCCGAGGCCGCGCAGGCGCCGCCGCCCATGCCGGATGTGGCACCGCCGATACGTTCCGCGCCGGCATCCATCAGGCTGGGCGACGGGATCGCGGCGCCGCATGTCGACAATCCCTTGGATTTCGTCACCGCCGATCCGGATGTGCGCAACGTGGCGCCGGAATATCCGCTGGAGGCAGCGCGCCGGCGCGAACGGGGTCTGGTGCGGCTGGCCCTGCATGTCGACGTGACGGGCAAGGTGACGGCGGTGGAGATTGTGCAATCCTCCGGCTCACCCAGATTGGATGAGGCGGCGCGCAAGACGCTATCGACCTGGCGATTTCGGCCGGCCTTCAAGGACGGCCACGCGGTGGAAATGGTGTTCGAGCAGCCGATCGAGTTCACCTTCTAACAAGGAGACCCCCTATGGTTCGGATCAATCGCGTCATCACACGGGGCGGCGACCAGGGCGAAACGTCGCTGGGCGACGGCACGCGGCTGCGCAAGGACGCCGTTCGTGTGGAGGCCTATGGCAGCGTGGACGAGGCCAACGCGACGATCGGCATGATGCGCCTGCACACCGAGGGCGAAACCGACGCCATGCTGGCGCGCATCCAGAACGACCTGTTCGATGTCGGTGCCGATCTCTGCGTGCCGGGCACAGCCGGCGGCCGGCTGCGGCTGACCGAGGCGCCTTCGCTGCGGTTGGAACAGGAGGTGGCTGTCATGGTGGCAACCCTGCCGCCGCTCGCCAGCTTCATTTTGCCAGGCGGCACGCCAGCCGCCGCCCACGCGCATCTGGCCCGCACCGTCACGCGTCGCGCCGAGCGCAGGGTTGTGACGCTGGCGGCGTTGGAGGACATCAACCCGGCGGTGGGCCTGTATCTCAATCGTCTGTCGGATCATCTGTTCGTGCTGGGCCGGGTGTTGAACGATCATGCGGCGCGGGATGTGTTGTGGGTGCCCGGAGCTTCCACCCAGTTCGCGTCCACCCAGGACGCGTCGACACCGAGTGAAAACTGAAAGAAATCAAGCCTCGCCCCTTGATCGGCCCCCGGCGCGTGCCCCATGTCTGAAAGATGAGCGATCCGTATGAAACCCTGGGCGTGCGTCGCGGCGATAGCGAAGACACCATCCGCAAGGCATATCGCAAGCTAGCAAAACGCCATCACCCGGATCTCAACCCCGACAAACCGGACGCGATAGAGCGCTTCAAAGCGATCAACGCGGCCAACCAGATCCTGTCTGATCCGGAGCAGCGAGCGCGGTTCGACCGAGGCGAAATCGATGTCGATGGTTCTGAAAAACGGCCGGAGCGCCCGGCCTACCGCCAGCGCGAGGCCTATGCCAACGCCGGCTACGCCAACGGCGGGCATGGGTTCGGGGCCGAGAATTTCGACGATATCTTCGGCAGCGCCTTCGGAGCCGCGCGCCGTGGGCCAGCGAAGGGCGCCGATGCGCATTACAGCCTGACGGTGGATTTTCTCGATGCCGCGAACGGTATCGTCAGGCGCCTGACCCTGCCGGACGGCCGCACCCTGGATGTCACCATCCCCGCCGGTCTTCAGGATGGCCATTCCATACGGCTGAAGGGCCAGGGCAATCCCGGGCGCGGCGGCGGGGCGGCCGGTGATGCAATCGTGGAGATCAGCGTGGCGCCGCATCGCTATTTCCGCCGGGAGGGCAACGACGTGCTGCTCACGCTGCCGGTCACGCTGAGGGAGGCGGTGCTGGGCGCGTCCGTCGAGGTGCCGACCGTCAAAGGCAGGCTGCGCCTCACTGTGCCGCCGCATTCCGCCACCGGCAAGAAACTGCGCCTGTCCGGGCGCGGCATCGCCGGTGGGCACCAAATCGTGGAGCTGAAGGTGATGCTGCCGCCGCAGCCGGAGCCGGCGCTGGATGCGTTTCTGAAGGACTGGGAGCCGTCGGTTCCGTTCGATCCACGGGTGGCTTTGGAGGATCCGGCGTGATCCATCTCACGGTCATCACAACGCGGTATCCCGGCGTCACCGTCCAGCGTGTCACCGAATGGGTGGCGCGTGGCTGGGTGCAGGCAGAGGGTGCCGCACCGGATCTACTGTTCGCCGAGCAGGATATCGCGCGATTGCAGCTGCTGTGGGATCTGCAGGTCGACCTGGCGATCGACGTGGAGGCCGTGCCCGTGGTGCTGTCGCTGCTCGATCAGGTCACGGCGTTGCGCGGCGCATTGACGGCCGCGGTGCCGGAACTGGGCACTGCACCCGACGCGGTGAAGCAGCGCGTGGCCACGGCGCTATATCGCTGACGTCTGGCGCTGGGCTGTATCCAAGCGTGGTGCTATCTGCAGAGGTGGCGCAATGGTCGATGACGATTGTGCGCGACAGACTGGTGAAGATCGGCGCCAGGATCGTCCGGCACGGAAGGCCTATCACCTTCCAAATGGCCGACGTAATGGTGCCACGCGGTCTGTCCGCAAAAATCCTTTCACCATTGACGCACTTCGCCCTTTGCCGCCAGTCAGATGCTGAACGCCGTGGCCATCGCCAAGCTGATCGGCCTCCGGAGGGAGACGCGTGTGCCGATGAAGACGTCGGGCGCACGGGGGTCACGTATTCAGCATCCATCAAGCGGCTGCCGGGAATTGATGGCCTTTCTGGCGCTTTAACCGTTGCGGAAAACTCGGATCGACGGTCAATCTGCCTTTCAGACGGGCGGATGGGCTGCTTCCATCGGAAATTTCGGCTCAAGCAGAAAAGTTGACAGGCCGCTGATAGCTGTTGATGAAGGCATCTCTACTCGAGAGACCTCTTATGTTCAAGCGCATCGTTTCCGCCGCCGTCGGGCGTTTAGGCTATACCATCGTGCCGAAGTGGCGGATCAATGCCTATCCTGGAACACAACATCTCACCCGCCTATTCGACCTGCTGGCGATCGACCTGGTCATTGATGTCGGCGCCAATATCGGCCAATTCCGCGATAGCCTGCGCGAGCAGTGCGGCTTCAAAGGTCCGATCGTAAGCTTTGAGCCGGTCCCGCACCTCGCTCGTTCCCTTGCCGAACGGGCGGGAGCCGACCCACTCTGGACGGTATATAACCAAGCGCTGGGACGTAAATCCGGGTCAGCGGAATTTAACGTGATGAACGATACACAGTTCAGCTCGTTTTTGGCCCCCCGGCATGACGACGTCGGCTTGTTCACCGACTTTAACGTCGTGCGGGAAAGCGTGATGGTCGAGATTACCACTCTGGATGCCGTCCTGCCGGAACTGATTGCCCGCCACACCCCCGATGCGATCTATGTAAAAATGGATACGCAGGGCTTCGACCTGGAAGTGCTTAAAGGAGGAGCGGCCAGCCTGGTAAATCTTGCCGCGTTTCAGATAGAAGCATCCGTCCGACCGATCTATGACAACGCACCAGAATATCGCGAGATTATTGACTATGCTATAGACCGCGGGTTCTTTATCAGTGGGTTTTTCTCGAATAACGAGGGGCATTTTCCTCAGCTAATTGAATTCGACTGCGTCATGGTTCACGCGAGACATTCGCCTAAGTGATCCCCAAGATGCTGCTGTAACGCCTTGTGTGTGATGCCCCGTGGATGAATCTCGTTCTCCATCAGAAGGGCGGGCCGACAATGGGCTTGACTCCAAGACCGGTATCGGGACTGGCTTGGACGGATACAAGATGATACCTGGCCTTTCCGCTGCGCGCGGGATAACGAGATGGATCAGCCCACGGTCACGAAGCGCCTACATCTTGTGGTAGTGCTCTACAACAGCGCCGAGGCCCTGCCCGTGTTCCTGCGCTGCCTGCTGGCACAAACCCTGACCGACTGGCGGCTGGTGGCGGTGGACAACGCATCCGCCGACGGGTCCGCCACGCTGATCGCCGACCTTGGCGATGACCGAACGCTGCTCCTTCGCAACGACCGCAATCTGGGGTTCGCCGTCGCCGCCAACCAAGGGCTGCGGGAGGCCGGTGCCAATGGCGCCACCGATTTCGTGCTGATCAATCCGGACACAATGTTCGAGCCGGATTTCCTGCAATTCATGCTGATCCGCCAGCAGGAGACAAACGCTGCCGTGCTGACGCCACGCATCATGCGGGCGGACAAGCCGCAAAAGGCCTGGTACGCCGGCGGCCACTTCACCCGGGACTGGGTGTTCTGGAACGCCCATGAACCCTACGACGCCGCGGCGGATGCTGGCGCACGCCCGGTGGAGTTCGCCAGCGGCTGCTGCCTGCTGCTGTGCCGCGACGTGCTGGAACGCGTGGGCCTGCTGGACGAACGCTTCTTCGTCTATTGGGAGGACACCGATTTCTGCCTGCGCTTGGCGCAACAAGGAATCGCCATCACCTATGTGGCGGATCTGGTGATGCTGCATGAAGGCGGCGCGTCCACCGGGGGCGAGTTCAGCACCGGATACAGTGCGCTATACTACCGAAGCTATACCCAGCTCCTGCGCAAGCATTTCGGGATGCGCGCGGCGCTGGCCACCATCATGCGGTTGATGAAGGCGGCGATGCTCCAGCGACCCACGCCCTGGCGCACAATGGTTCGGGAAGCCGGCGCCATGCTGTCCGGCATCGTGGCGACGACTCCCGCCACAAAGGGGCTGGACGCCGCACCCGCGAAAATCAGCGAAACACGGCCAGGATAAGCTCGACAAAGATCAGCAGCAGGATGGCTGCCTCCATCGCCTGCGAACGGCTGGAAGACGCTTCATCGTAAAGCGCCGTGTAGGTGTCCCTGATGATCGACAGCTTGCGCTGAACCGCGCGGCTGACGGTGGGAACGCGATAAAGATCGAGCGCCGAGGCATAGATGCGCGCGAGATAGATGTCCTCCGTCACCTGCAACGCGTTGTCGACCTTCTCGGTGAGCTCCGTCACCTCGGCGACCAGCGTGGTCAGCGTGCGGGCGAGACCGGCGTAGCGGCGGGCGGACAGCAGGTTCCACTGCGAGCGGGTGGCCTCGACCAGGTCATACATCCGCGGCAACTCGTCATCGAGTAATACCAATCCCGGAAGAGTCTGACTCTCTGGGGATTCCCATCTTGCTTGAACTCTGATTCGATACCGCCGGGTTGCGATTCGCAGGCAGGAGTGGGG
>JAYTHH010000495.1:0-2512 GCA_043732745.1 Rhodospirillales bacterium | reverse complement strand
CCAAAGTCTCCGTGATAATTTTTTGCCTATCGGAGTAAGTACCGACCATGCCAGAAAATGGCAATTTCGGCGCTGAAACGGATTCTTTCACGGTTCCGATCCTTGAGCAGTGCGGAGCATCGCCTTTAACAACAATCCCGATGCGTGGGTCAAGCCAACACGGGTGTCGCTCCATCCCGCCCCGACAACCAGCCTGGTTCAACTGCGATATTGGGCGCCGGCTCGCGCATCCGGCAGCAAAGGGCAAGTTCCCGCTATGCGGCGAATGACCCCCAACTAAGCCTCAGTGAACTGCAAGGCTGCCAGCCTGGAATAAAGGCCGCCTGCCTCGACCAGCGCGGCATGCTTGCCGGTCTCGACCACTCGGCCGTCCTCCAGCACCACGATCCGATCCGCACCGCGGATGGTGGCGAGGCGGTGAGCCACGACCAGCGTGGTGCGGCCGACGGCCAAGGTGGCCAGCGCGTCCTGCACGGCGCGTTCGGCTTCGGCGTCCAGCGCCGAGGTCGCTTCGTCCAGCAGCAGCACCGGCGGATCGCGCAGGATGGCGCGGGCGATGGCAATGCGCTGGCGTTGGCCGCCGGACAGGCGCACGCCCTTCTCGCCCAGATAGGTGTCCAGCCCCTGCGGCAGATCGTCCAGGAATGACGCGTTGGCGGCACGCACCGCGGCCTCCACATCGGCATCGCTGGCACCGGGCCGGCCGTAGCGGATGTTCTCGCGGGCGGAGACGCTGAAGATCACCGGGTCCTGCGGCACCAGGCCGATGCGGGCGCGCAAATCGGCCGGGTCCACGGTTGCGATGTCCACGCCGTCCATCCGCACAACCCCGGATTGCGGGTCGTAGAACCGCAACAGAAGCTGAAACAAGGTGGTCTTGCCAGCGCCGGAAGGGCCGACGATGGCGACCGTCTCCCCAGGGGTGATGTCGAGCGAGAAATCATGCAGTGCGGAGATGTCGGGACGGGCGGGGTAGCGGAAGGTGACATGTTCGAAGCTTACCGCACCACGCGCCGGCGGCAGCGAAACCGGGTTCACGGGCCTGCGGATCTCCGGCACTTCAGCCAACAGTTCGCCCACGCGCTCGGCGGCGCCGGCGGCGCGCTGCACCTCGCCCCACAGCTCGCTCATGGTGGCGCCTGCCGAGGCGAGCAGGATGGCATAGAAAACGAAGGCGGACAGATCGCCGCCGGTGATGCGCCCGGCGATCACGTCGCGTCCGCCGACCCAAAGCGAGAAGGTGATGGCGCCGAAGCCGAGCAGGATCACCATCAGGATCAGCGCTGCCCGGGTGCGCACGCGGGCCAAGGCGGTTGAGACCGAGCGCTCGACGCCATCGGCGAAATTCCGCCGTGCGATCGGCTCGTGGGTGAAGGCCTGTACGGTGCGCAGGCCCGCCAGCGATTCCTCGGCCGCGGCGCCAAGATCGGCCACTCGCTCCTGTGCGGCGCGGGACAGTTTTCGTTCGCGCCTGCCGAAATAGATCAGCGGCCCGACCACGACGGGCACCACCAGCAGCACGATGCCAGCCAGCTTGGGGCTGGTGTAGAGCAACATGCCGGCTGCGCCGGTCATCATGATGGCGTTGCGCAGATATTGCGACACCGCCGAGCCGACCAGGACCTGGAGCACCGCGATATCGGCGGTCATCCGGGCCAGAATATCGCCGGTGCGGGCGGTTTCGAAGAATGCCGGCGACAGCGCGATCACGTGGTCGAACAGATCGCGGCGAATATCGGCCGCCGTGCGCTCGCCAAGCCACGACACCAGCATGAACCGGGCATAGGTTGCCACGCCCAGCAGCGCCACGACAGCGAACATGATCGCCGCTGCACCGTCCAACTGGCTTTGGCTGCTGGCGGCAAAACCACGATCTATCAGGCGGCGCAGCCCCTGCCCCACCGCCAGCAGCAACCCGGCCGCCACCGCCAGCGCCACCCACGCCCCCACGACCTGTCGGTGATACGGCCTCAGATAGGGGATCAGAAGCCGCAGCGCGCCCACATTGGCACGCGGTTTGGACGGCGAGGTGGGTTCGGTCAGTGGGTTGGCCTTACATGCCCAGGGCGCGGCGGTAGATGTCGAGCAGGGTCTCCTGCTCCTCGACATCGGCCGGCTCCTGCTTGCGGATACTGATGAGCTTGCGGATCACCTTCGGATCGAACCCTAACCGCCTCCATGCATAACCCATACTATCTCTTCTCCCCGGCCTGAATCTTCCACATTTTGGCTCACCCCAAATAGCTTGAACGCCCCCATGTAGTTTAATAGTACTATCTCCGCAGCCTCCGGGGCGAACCACTAATATGCCGCCCATTTTAGAGACAGGGCTCTCAATAGCTTGCTGGCAGGGTAGCTTATCTCTTTTAGGAGTCTATCCATTGAGGTGGTCCCGGTCGTCTGGACAGCTCGGCGGCTCTGATAAGCTATTCCCTGGTTCCGATTACGCCGCCAATTTCATGTCTGCCATCAGCATCGGCCGGGAATACCCAGGCGAAGATGGTGGCAGATC
>JAYTHH010000494.1:0-2514 GCA_043732745.1 Rhodospirillales bacterium | reverse complement strand
CCCTGATGATGTTGGCCGGTGACGGACGCTTCACGCCCTGGGGCCTGTATCCCGCCATCGTCATCATGTTGCGCGAGATCCTCGTCAGCGGGCTGCGTGAATACCTCGCCGACCTGCGCATCCGCCTGCCCGTCACCCAACTGGCAAAGTGGAAGACGGGCTTCCAGATGGGCGCGCTGGGCACGCTGCTGGCCGGCGACACCGGCGCCGCCGTGCTGCATTTGGATTTCCTGCCGGTGACGCTGATTGGCGAGTTCCTGCTCTGGGGCGCCGCGACCCTCACGCTGGTCACCGGCTGGGACTATCTGCGCGCCGGCCTGCGTCATGCCGGTGTGCGAAACTCGGTCTGATCGCATGAAGCTGTTGGGGCTTATCGGATCATCGGGCAGCGGCAAGACGCATCTGCTGACTCGGCTACTGCCGCTTTACACGGCGCACGGGCTGCGCGTGTCCACCATCAAACACGCCCATCACGGGTTCGACCTCGACCAGCCGGGCAAGGACAGCTTCCAGCACCGCCAGGCCGGCGCGCACGAGGTTCTCATCGCCAGCGCCACCCGCTGGGCACTGATGCATGAGGCTGATGGCCCGGAGCCCAGCTTGGACCAACTGGTCGGCCGCCTTTCGCCCGTCGATCTCGTGCTCGTCGAAGGCTTCAAGACGTCGCCGCACCCCAAGATCGAGGTCCATCGCGAGGGGCTGGGCCGCCCGCCCTTTTGGCCGGGTCGGCAGGATGTGGTGGCGGTGGCAAGCGACTCGGCCATACCAGACTGCACCGTCCCGGTGCTGGATCTCGCCCGGCCGGACGAGATCGTGGGCTGGAGCCTGCGTTTTCTTGAGTTGAATGATGCAGTGCAACCACACTCTTGAGCCTTTCCCACAGGACGGGCACATTGCCGACCTCACACAGGACGGGCACATTGCCCGTCGCACCGCCGGCACCGTTGCCGACGCCCACCGAACGCGCGACAAGGATTCCTCTGCATGCGCCTTCTCGCCCCGCTCGGCCTGCTCCTGGCCCTGTCAGGTTGTGGCCAAATCGCCGACAGCCCGTTCGACGGCTTCGGCGGCTTTTTGGCTGATACCCATACGCCCTTGCGTGGCCCCAACAGCCCGGTCGGCGACAGCGATAACATGCGCCGCGTGATGGGGGAGCCCACCACGTCCGAGCCGCTGGTGCCGGAGCCCGGCAATGTCTGGCCAGGCCCGCTGCCGCCGGAGATGACATTGCAGGACATCCAGCGCGGCAACGACGCCGAGATGCTGAAGCCGGGTGAGGAGCTGAAATACGGCGCACCGCAGGGCAGCTCCACCCCGCCGGCGCCGCTGCCGCAGCAGCCCGTGCAGAACAGCCAGCGCATTCAGCCGGCACCGTCCAACACGCCGGTGCCCCAGCCGGCGCCGCGCGATCCCACCATCTCGACGCCGAACGGCCCGGCAGTACTCGGCACCGGCGGCGGCAACGTGCAAACCTACACTGATCCGCACGGGAACACCGGCATCGTCATCCCGAACGGCAACGGCACCAGCAAGCTGATCGCGCCGGATGGCTCGGTGCAGACTGTGCCGAGCCCGAGATAGGCCGGATGAAGATCCTTTACTTCGCCTGGCTGCGCGAGCGTGTGGGCACGGGCCAGGAAGACGTGACGCTGCCGGAAGACATCGAGACGGTGGCCGACCTCATCGCCTGGCTGCGCACCCGAAGTGCTGGCCATGAGGCGGCATTTTCAGCCGGCAGGCTGGTGCGCACCGCGGTGAACCAGGATTTCGCAACGCCGGACGCCCGCGTGGCCGATGGGGACGAGGTCGCCTTCTTCCCCCCGGTGACCGGCGGCTGACATGGCTGATATTCGCGTGCAGACGCAGGATTTCGACATCGGCGCCGAAACCGCCGCATTGTCGGCCGGCCGCACCGATATCGGCGGCATCGCCAGTTTCGTGGGTGTGGTGCGTGGTATCGCGTCCGGCCGGCCGATCCTGTCGATGACGCTGGAGCACTATCCCGGCATGACGGAGCGGGCGATGACTGACATCGCCCACGAGGCCACTCGGCGTTTTGACTTGCAGGCCTGCACACTGATCCATCGCGTGGGGATGCTGCTGCCCGGTGAGACCATCGTGCTGGTCCTTGCCGCCGCCCCTCACCGGCAGGCGGCTTTGGATGGCTGCGCCTTCCTGATCGACTGGCTCAAAACCAGCGCGCCGTTTTGGAAAAAAGAGTCCTTCCAGGACGGAGCAGAGCAATGGGTCGATGCGCGAGAGGCAGACGACCTTGCGACGACAAAATGGTCGAACACCACGACTCCATTTGGGTGACGCTACTCTCGCTCCGGCGCCCCTTCCCGCATCCGTGCCGGCCCCAAGAAGGGTAACCATGCCTTGCGGTTTCATCGACATGGCGAACGTCATACCGGGCTAGCAGCCTGTCGGATTCACACACCCCGGCAAATGTTGCAAACTGCGTTCATGGCAACCTTTGTCCCTTATGATCGCTCGCAAGCCTTCCTCCTGCCG
>JAYTHH010000493.1:0-23111 GCA_043732745.1 Rhodospirillales bacterium | reverse complement strand
TTGCTGGCCTTCGCGGCCCCTGGCGATTTGCAGATGAACATGCCGATCGAGTTCATCACTCGGCATCTGAATGTTCGACTGGATCTTGTCTATGTGCTGCCTGGCCTGCCCTTGCCGGACATTATGCCGGATCATGACGTGGCGATCTGCGTCATCAGCGATCCGGATGCGCTGATGCGGCTAGTGCCACTGCTGGCACGCTGGCCACGCCCCGTGTTGAACGACCCGGGCAGGTTGGCAAGCGGGCGGATCGGGGATCTGACGCGAGACGGCATCGCACGTCTATTTGCCGACACACCCGGCATCGCGGTGTCCGCCACGGTTTCGCGGACGCGCGCCGAGATCGCCGAATTTCTGGCGGGCAAGCAACCGGTGTCGTCCCTCGTGCCAAACGCTCACTGGCCGCTGCTGGTCCGCCCCGTCGGGTCGCATGCGGGAAGATTGCTGGAACGCCTGAGTGCGCGGGACGAGTTGCAGGTCTATCTGGAGAGCGTTTCGTCGGGCCGGTTCTATCTGTCCAGTTTCGTCGACTATCGGGATAAGGACAGCTTCTACCGGAAATATCGGCTGGCCTTGATCCAGGGGCAGGCCTTTCTTTGCCATATGGCGGTGTCGGATCACTGGATGATCCACTACCTCAACGCCGGCATGGCGGAGAGCGCTGCCAAGCGGGCGGATGAAGCACAGGCCATGGCGGAATTCGAGAGCGGCTTTGGAAAACGTCACGGCCCCGCCATCGCCATCGTGCAGCAACGACTGGGCCTCGACTATGTGATTCTGGATTGTGCCGAAGGGCCAGATGGCCGGCTGCTGCTTTTCGAGGTGGAGATGGCGGCGATCATCCACCTTCTCGATCCCGAAGATCGTTTCTCTTACAAGCGACCCCAGATGCAACGAATTTTTGACGCTTTCGGCGAGTTGTTGGAACAGGCGGCGGGGCGTGTGATGGCGTGAGCCAACCTTTACGCCGCAGCAGCTACAGCGTGTCCATTGGAAATCCGGAAAATCCGGTCCAGGCGTTCTACACCGGTCAGGCGATGGGCAATCAGGATTATGCTTCGCGTATCCGCGATGTCGTTCAGCGTGGTCAGAAAAGCGCGTTCCGTGTCGGCATCCAACCCGGCGCAGGGTTCGTCGAGAATGAGAATGCGGGCCGGGGACAGCAAAGCGCGCGCAAGTGCAAGCCGTCGTCCCTGGCCGCCGGAAAATTGCTGGCCGCCCTCGCCGAGATAGAAGTCCAGGCCATCCGGAAGTGCTTGCACCGCCTCGGCGATGCGGGCCTGTTGGAGCGATGCCCAGAGCTGTTCATCGGTTGCATCGGGCCTGGCCAGCAGCAGATTCGCGCGGATGGTGTCGTCGAACAGATGGGTGGACTGGCTCAGCCAGCCTATGCGGCTGCGCAGTTCGTCGGCGGCCAAGGTGGCGATGTCCGTTCCACCCAGCAGAATACGGCCGCTTTGCGGAGCCGCCAGACGCAGGAGCAGCGCAGCCAAGCTGGATTTGCCGATCCCGGATGGGCCGAGCAGCGCCACGCGATGGCCGGCGGGGATTTCGAGCGAGAGGCCGCTGAAAACATCCGGTCGTCCGTTTTCCCATGTGAAGCTGACGGCTTCGAAACGCAGGGCATTGCCGACCGGCATCGCGGCGGTGACGGGCGGATCCGGCAACGGGATCGGGCCCTCCGCCACTTCGAGAACGCGCGTGGCGGCGGCGGCGGCCAGCCCGGCCTGCGCACCTGCACGCGGCAACAAGGCGATCGCCTCGAAACCGGCCAGAACCATGAACACCAGGGCGATCGCCAAAACCCCGTGCGTGCGTCCGATCAACAACGTGGCAAGAATCGCCGCCTGGCCGCACAGGAACGCGGCGGCACCGGATCGCGCCATCTGGCGCATGGCGTTGCGTTGGGCCGCCAGCAGTCCTGCCTCACGCGCCTGCACGCTGGCCAGCATCCGCCCTTCGGCGGCAAACGCCCGCACTTCGCGAAGGCCTGCGATGCTGTCGAGAACCGCGATCCGCAGATCTGCCATGGATCGGGCCAGCAGGGCGCCATTGGCGCGCGCATGGTGCGCCGCGATCCAGGGCAGGACGAAGGCCGCCATCGCGAACAGAATCACCACGATAGCAGCGAGCCAGACATCCAACTCTGCGACCAGAATGAGCAGGATCGGCAGCAACACCACCGCGCCAATCAACGGCAGCAACACGCGCATATAAAGCACGTCCTGCGCTTCCACATCGCCGACCAGCCGCGCCAGCACATCGCCGCTGCGCTGCATGCCGAGCCCGCCGGCCATGCGCACGGCCAGACCGTGGAAGAACCAGATGCGAAGATCCGCCAGCGCGCGGAACAGGGCGTTGTGCGTCGTCAGCCGCTCGAAATAGCGCAGCGCCACTCTGATCGGGCCGAGGACACGCAGGAGCAGCGGGATCGCCAGCAGCGACGCGCCGGAGAACACGGCACCTGCAGCCCCGGCCAGCGCCAGCCCGGCCAGTGTTCCCAGCAGCGTGACGACAAGGCCCAACGCCAGCCACGGAGCCTGCCGGCGCGACAGCGCCATGATTCTCAGAAGCGGCTTCATGCGGCCCCTCGCGACTGTACGAGGCGGCCATTGCGTAGATCGATCCGCCTTCCACCCCAGGAGGCGTTCCATGCATGGGCGGCGGCGGAATGACTGACGAGGATCACCGTGCGTCCAAGCGTGAGCCGCCGCAGCGAGTCAAGAACCTCGCTTTCAGTGGCGGGATCGAGATGCGCCGTTGGCTCATCGAGCAACAGCAGCGGCGCGTTCTTCAGCACCGCGCGGGCGATCGCCACGCGCTGGGCCTGACCGCCCGACAATCCGTAGCCGGCTTCGCCCAATTTCGTGTCCAGCCCCTGTGGCAGGCCGGCGGCGAAGCTGGTGACGCGGGCAAACTGCGCCGCTTCGGCCACCTCGTCGTCGGTTGCCTCCGGTCGGGCGAAACGGATGTTTTCGCGCAGCGTGCCGGCAAACAACACTGGGCGCTGGCCGATCCAGGCTGTCAGCCGGGACAGCGCCTGCGGCACCAGATCGGCGATATCGGCGCCGTTGAGCGTGACGCGGCCTTCGGTGGGGCGGACGAAACCCAGCAGAATCTCGATCAGGCTCGACTTGCCGGCGCCGGACGGGCCTGCCACCACAAGCGTCTCACCGGGTGCCACGCGAAAGCTGATATCCGCCAGAACCGGCCCACGCGTGGCGTCCCAGGTCAGGCCAACATGGTCGAACACCACGGTCAGGCCTTGCGCCTCCACGTTGCGGATGGTGAGCAGCGGCATCGGCGCGGGGGGCGGCGGCAATGCCGCAAGATCATCGGCGGCGTCTCGCGCCTGGAAGCGATCTTGATAGGCGGCGCTGAAACTGCGCAGCGGTGCGAAGAACTCCGGCACCAGCAGCAGGACGAACAACGTGCTGGCGGGTGCCGAAAGCCCCCCGGCCGAGAATTGCGCGCCGGCACGGATGGCCAGGATCACCAGTGCGGCGGCGGCTGCGAGGTCCAGCGCGCCGGACGACAGGAACGCCACCCGCAGAACGCGCATGGTGCGCATCCGCAACTCGTTGGCCGCCAAACCCAAAGCGGTGGTTTCGTCTTCGATCCGGCCGTACATCACGATGGTGGCGATTCCGCGCATGCGGTCGAGGAAGCGCGTCTGCAGTCGGGACATCGCCGTGAACTGACGCGCCGCCGCGCGGCCGGCGCCGATTCCCGACAATGCCATCGCCACCGGCACCAAAGCGCCGCATCCTGCCAGAACCAGAGCTGCAATCGGGTCCAATGTCAGGATCACGAGCGTCAGCAGCAGGGGAGAGACGACCGCGACGATCGCCGCTGGGATCCATCTGGCGAAAAACCCGTCGAGCGATTCGATCCGATCCACGACGATCGCCGACATCGCCACCGAATGACGTTCGCGCAGCAGCGCCGGGCCATGCGCCAGAAGGCGCCCCAGAGCGTCCGAGCGCAGGCGCCGCCGCACCGTGGCGCCGACGCGAAAGGTCAGCCCCTCGGTTGCAATCCCGGACACCGCGCGGGCAAGTGCGAGGGCAGCAAAACCCAACGCCGGGACAAGAGCCGAGACTGTCTCTGCATCGCCGCGCAGGAGACCTGCCAGCAGGATCGCCATGCAGGCGGCTTGTGCGGCGGCCAACATCGTGTTGCCCACGCCCATGGCAACAAGCTGCCACGCGGCCCTTCGACCGGCCACGGATTGTTCTGCGAGCCAGATTTGGCCACGCTTGTGGGCATCGCTGGAAGGGTCGGACGTCATTACGATCAGTCTAGCGGATACAAGCGAGTTTACCACTTACCCCGGCCGGGCTCATCCCGCTGGCGTTCATCCGGGGCGCCGCATGTCGAAACGGCTGTCCGGCCGGACCTCGGCGTAAGCCGACGGCCCGCCGGCGCGCAGGATGATTCCGGCGCCGAACGTGTCGAAAATGCCGTCCTTCAGCAGGCGTCTTGCGATGTGCACGGCCACCACCTGGCCGAACACGATGGTGGCCGGCGTGGGCTCTCCGGTATGGGTGAGCAGCGGGATGATCTGCGTCACCTTGCACTCGAAGCTCACGCCCGCTTCAGCCACGCGTGGCACATTCACCAGGCGGGAGGGGGCGGCGGTGAGGCTGGCGAGGCCAAATTCATTGGTCCCGTATGGAACTGTGGCGCAGGTTTCGTTCATTGCGGCGGCGATGTCCTTGGTGGCCAAGTTCCAGACGAATTCACCGGTTTCGTGCGCATTGCGCAGGCTGTCCTTGGGGCTGGTGCTGGAGAAGCCGATGATCGGCGGCATGTAGTTGAAACCGTTAAAGAAGCTGTACGGAGCAAGGTTCACCGACCCATCAGAACCGCGTGTCGACACCCAGCCGATCGGGCGCGGGCCGATGATGGCATTGAACGGATCATGCGCCAGGCCGTGGCCGTTTGCGGTCGCATAGAAGTGGGTATCGCTGTCAATCATGCCGGATTGGTCTCCGCCGGGGGAAAATACAGATTTTGGCGCGCGATGCCGATTACGCGGCGGGCCTCGCTCCATAAATCATATTGGTCGAATTCGTGAAACCCAACCCAGGCCAGTTCGCTGATATCGCCGCCCGGCCGAGCCGTGTCGCCCTGCCAGATCGCGGCATAGTCGATGACGGTGTAATGAAAGCGTGGCTTGCCCTGCCGACCGGGCATGATGATGTCGACCACGGCGGCGAAATACAGATCGCCGACGATGAGGCCGCATTCTTCCTCCAGCTCACGCCGTGCGGCCTGTTCGGCGGTTTCGCCGAGCTCCTGCGCGCCACCTGGCAGGCTCCAGGCACCCTTGTTCGGCGGATTGGCGCGGCGGACCAGCAATACGGCATCTGGCCGCAGTACCACCACGCCGATGCCCACGATCGGCCGTGTGGGATATTCGCGGCTCACTTCGCAGGCTCGGGGCCGATCAGATCGGTCATGACAGGCACCAGCGCCGCTTGGCGCCATTCCGGCAGTTGGAACGCCCAGCCGGCCAGACCCTGCAGCGTTTCCGCGCCGGTGCCGCGCGCCGTGAAGCTGGCCCAGAGCTGCTTGTCCTCGCGCGAGACCGACACCTCGATCATCAGCCCGTCGGTCGTGGTGAAGACCGTGTTTCCAACCGATGTGCCAGGCAGGGCACCTCGGCGAACATCGGCCAGGGTCACGCCCTCGAGCGCCTTGCTCACCTCGCGAAGCCGATATTCGTCAAGCTTGCCCGCCGGCGGGTTGGCCAGAACCATGCCGTCGCCGGAGCGGGCGAATTCGATTGCGTCCGCCCCGTGGGTGACGGTGATGTGCGCCATGCGATCGGCCGGTATGTCGATGACCTCGCGGATCAGCCAGGATTGCGGATCGGCATCGGCGGGAATGCGCCCCTCCGCCAACCAGGCTCGGGCTTCGGCGGCGCGGCGCACATATACTGTCTCTGGCAGGCCGCCCTGGCTGCGTTGGCTGCGATGGCCGAGCAGAAGGTCGGCCATCACCGTCCCGTCCTCGGTGGTCACCTTCATCGCAACCGCGGTGGAGGAGGGGGAGGCCGGATCGTCCACGCCGAGGCGGGCGAGCGAGGCGGGGTTGGCGGTGCGCGGCTCCAGCAGGCGCAGTTCCACGAGTCCTGCGAGAAGCGAACGCATCTTCTGCGGCTGGACCGGATACGATCCGCGCTCTGCCAGCGTCCAGCGTCCATCCTGTCGCAGCAGCGTGCTGGTCTTGCCGGAACCGGTGACGACGATGCGCTGCGCGCGGGCGAGCCCTTCGGCAATGCCGGGGAACATTAGTCGGCCCGCGCCCTGCGGCGTTGCCTCGATGCGTGGGCGAAGCTGCACGCCGACGGCGACCGATGCGGCACCCAGCAGCAACAAGGCAAGCGCGGTGATGGGTTTCATGCGGGCCTCCGGTTGCGGCGCGCGCGTCTGGCCAGGCCCATCACGATGGCCAGCAGCAGCATCAACCCGGGAACCAGTGCAATGTCGAGCAGGCGCAGTCTGGTCTGCAGAGCTGAGATGTCGCGTCGCAGTTCAAGCTGCACCTGGCGCAGCTTACCGCGGGTTTCCACCAGATCGCGCTTCAGGCCATCGATGGCCTCGCGTTGGGCGTCGTTCAGCGCCGCGTTGCTGGTGCCGTCCCGGCCGGAGCGAAGCTGGTCGAGTTGTTTCGTGGTGTCGTCCAGATGCTTGGTCAGCGCGGTTTCGGTCTGGCGGTATTGCGCCTCCGCATCGCGTTGCATGGCCTCTACGCGCTCGAATGGGCGAGACACGCCGCCGCGGCTGCGCAGGCCGATCAGCGCGTCGCCGCCCGCCAGGGTGCCCACCAGATTGGTGACGAAGGTGCCATTATCGGCAAACGGCGTGGAGGTGGGGGTCCCGAAGAAATCCTGCGTGCGGGTCCAGAACCGATCGGCCAGCATGTCGGTGTCGGCGATCACCACAAGGTTGGCTGGCTTTTCCGACATGGCGAGGAACGGCGCGGTGGCCCCGTCCGGCGCCTTGTCGAAGGCAGAATGAAGTTCGCCGCGGATTCGGGCGGCGAGCACGCGGCGCTGGCCGTCCGGCTTGAAGCTGGCGAGCAGGCCGGCGGGGTCCGGATTGGTGCGAATGGCGCTGGCCGGGATCACCTCGGATTGATCGGAGCTGGTGAGCAGCGGGGTGAATTCGATGTCGGAGGATGGCGCCTTTTCCAGGAAGCCCGGCGCGTCCAGCGTGATCTCAGACAGGTCGGCTGTGGCGGGATCGTCGTGATTGATGCCGTCGCGCACGCTAAAATAGGCCACATAGTCGACCGCCTGCGCCCGCGCGCCGGCCCCTGCCTGCACTTTCCAGGCACCGGTAAGGTCGCCGACCACCTTGTTCGGATCGTAGATGATGCCCCATGCCTTGAAGAGCTGGCTGAGATCGCTGGCAGGCGCCGAGGGTGGCGCACCGGTCTGCGGATCGGCGCCCAGGGTTTCGTTGTTCGGCCCCACCATCGCCATCAGCCTTCCGCCGCGCATCACGAACTGGTCGATGGCGTAGAGCGTGGCGTCGGACAGGTTCTGCGGATGCACGAGCAGCAGAACCTGGATGTCAGGGTCGATGACACCGGCGTCGGGCGCGATGGTGCGGATGGTGAAGCTGGTACGCAGATTGAGCATCGCCGTCCAAGGCGCGCCGGCGTTCGGATTGGCTTGGCTGCGCATCATCATCTGCTGCGGATCGCCATCCATCTTCAGCGGTGTAAGCACGCCGACCACTGGCCGGTTCGGGCTCGACAGTTCATAGACAAGCCGGGTCAGGTCGTATTCCAGGAAGCGTTCGCGCTCTGGCTGAAAGAACGGAATTGTCCGTTCGTCATCCAGCAGGTTGTTGCCTTGCAGCCCGAAGAACACGCGCTCGCTGCCCTGTTCGAGCGGCACGCCCTGCAGGCCATAGCCGGTGGCGCGCTCTTCGGCGTCGCTGAACGGTTCGGGGTCGTTGATCTCCAGGCGAATCTTGCCGCCGGACAGTTCGACGAACTGGCGCAGCATTTCGCGCACACGGTCGGCATGGGCGCCGTATTGCGGAATGGCGGCGCCAAGACGAGCCGAATAATACAATCGTAATGTGATCGGCTCGCGCAATCCGGCGAGCACGGATTTGGTGCCCGGCGCCAGGGAATACAAACGCTGTGCGGTGAGATCGGCATGGCGGCCGGCCAGCGTGCGTTCGGCGATCATGTTGACCCCGATAAACAGAAGCGCGGCACCGACCACGCCCAGCAGCGTGAAAAAGGATTTTTTCATAACGCCCTCAATCGGCCCGCGTGTGGTCGATGATCACCGTGTTGAGCAACAGGAAGAAGATCATGAATGAGATGAAATAGACCATGTCGCGGGCTTCGATCACCCCGCGGGAGAAGCTTTGATAGCGGTCTGCCACCGAAGCCCGGCGCGCGATGTCGGCGATATCGGGCGCGTTGCGCGACAGGAACTCGGTGACCAAAGGCGTGCCGGAAACGACGACGAGGAAGCACAGTGCCACCGCCAGCACGAAGGCGATCACCTGGTTCTTGGTCGCAGCCGACACGGCGGCGCCGATCGACAGGAACGCTCCGGCCAGCAGCAACGCGCCGAAATAGCCGCTGGCGATCACGCCGTTATCGGGGCTGCCCAGATAGTTCACCGTGATGATGAACGGGAACGTCAGCGCGATGGCGATGGCGCAGAACGCCCAGGCGGCGAGGAATTTTCCCAGCACGGCCTGCCACGCGGCGATCGGCAATGTCAGAAGAAGTTCGATGGTGCCGGAGCGGCGTTCCTCGGCCCACATCCGCATGGTCAGCGCCGGCACCAGCAGCAGCAGTACCCAGGGCAGGAAGGTGAAGAAGGGCTGCAGGTCGGCTTGGTTGCGGCCGAAGAAATTGCCAAGGTTGAACGTCAGCGCACCCTGCAAAGCGAGGAAGATCACGATGAAAACCACCGCTACGGGGGTCGCAAAATAGCTGGCGAGTTCGCGCCGCGCGATGATGAGGGCGGACCGCATCAGACGGCGTCCCTCAGAGTCAGTTGCCGGAACACGTCGTCCAGCCGGCCCGAAGGGTGCAGGGCGGCCAGTTCGGCCGGCGTGGAATCGGCCACGATGCGGCCGTGCGATATCACGATTGCGCGGGTGCAGACGGCTTCGACCTCTTCGAGAATATGCGTGCTGATGATGATGGCCTTGTCCGCCGCCATCGTTTGGATCAGCCGCCGTACCTCGAATTTCTGGTTGGGGTCGAGGCCGTCGGTCGGCTCGTCCAGCACCAGCACGTCGGGGTCGTGCAGCAGGCTCTGCGCCAGGCCGACGCGACGTTTGAAGCCTTTTGACAGCGTCTCGATCGGCATCAGGCGGACCTCGCCCAAGGTTGTGACATGGATGGCCTGGTTCACGCGATCGGTGAGTTCGCCGCCGGAGAAGCCGCGGATTCGGGCGGTGAAGGTCAGGAAATCAGCCACGGTCATGTCGGGATAGGTGGGCGCACCTTCCGGCAGGTAGCCCAGGCGGCGGCGCGCTCGGACGCCGTCGGTGGTGACATCGTGGCCGCAGATGCTCGCACTACCGGCATCTGGCGTGATGAAGCCGGCCAGCATGCGCATGGTGGTGGACTTGCCAGCGCCGTTGGGGCCGAGGAAGCCCAGCACTTCACCGCGTTGGACGTTGAAGGACATGCGGTCGACGGCGACATGGGCGCCGAAGCGCTTGGTCAGGCCGTCGATTTCGATCAGTGCGGTCATCGAAGCCTCCGAACCGAATTCTGGCGTAGTGGATGGTCCGTGTTCAGCCGGAGTGCAAGGTGCGGAACGCATCGTCGCGCCCGAACAGGCGAAGCAGCAAGCGGATGGCCTGGCCGCGCTCGGAGGTAAGATCGGGGTCGCGGGTGAGCAGCGACTCGGCGTCGCGCCCGGCCATGTGCAGCAGGCCCTCGTCGGTTTCGGGATTGGCGAGGCGCCAGCCGGGCAGGCCGGATTGGCGGGTACCGAGCAGGTCGCCGCCGCCGCGCAGACGAAAATCTTCGTCGGCGATGCGAAATCCGTCCTCGGTTTCGCGCAGCAGCATCAGGCGCTTTCGGGCGGTGTCGCTCATCTGGTCGTCGTAGAGAAGCAGGCAAAAGCTTTCCGCGGCACCACGGCCGACGCGGCCACGCAACTGGTGCAACTGGGCGAGACCGAAGCGTTCGGCCTGCTCGATCACGATCACGCTGGCTTCTGGCACATCGACACCGACTTCGATCACGGTGGTGGCGACCAGGAGTTGGGTTCGGCCAGCGGCGAAATCGGCCAAAGCCTGCTCACGCACGTTGGTGTCCTGGCGGCCGTGGGCGAGGCCCATGACGGACCCGAAGCGGTCGGCGAGCGAGGCGAAGCGGGCTTCCACGGCCGCGAGATCGAGCACCTCGCTTTCGCTCACCATCGGACAGACCCAATAGACGCGGGCGCCGCCGGGGATGGCCCGGGCCACTGCCTCACACACCACGCCGAGCGATGACAATGGATGCGTGGTGGTGCGGATCGGCTTGCGGCCGGCGGGCTTGCCGTCGAGTCGGCTGGTCTGCATCTCGCCCCATTGGGTTAGGAGCATTGTGCGTGGGATGGGGGTGGCGGTCATCACCAGCACGTCGGTGTGCTCGCCCTTGGCGCCCAGCATCAGGCGCTGGTTGACGCCGAAGCGATGCTGTTCGTCGATCACCGCCAGCGCGAGGTCGCGGAATTCCACGGCCTCCTGCACCAAGGCGTGGGTTCCGATGGCGATAGGGATGCTGCCATCGGCAAACCCTTCCAGCACGCGGGCACGTTCGCGGCCGGTGACGGAGCTGGCCAGCAGCGCCGACGGCACCGGGCAGATGCGGGCGAGGGTGCGGGCGTGCTGGCGGGCCAGAATTTCGGTGGGGGCCATGATCGCGGCCTGTCCGCCGGCCTCCACGGCGCGGAGCATGGCCAGGATCGCGACCAAGGTCTTGCCGGAGCCGACATCGCCTTGCAGCAGGCGCAGCATGCGGCGTGGGGCGGCGAGGTCAGCGTCGATTTCGGCGAGAACATGGCGCTGCGGTTCGGTGAGTTGGAAGCCGAAGGCTGCGAGGGTCCGGGCGCGCAGGGAGCCGTCGCCTGCGAGAGCGCGGCCTGGGCGTTCGCGTATGCGGCGGCGCATCAGCCCCATAGCGATCTGGCCGGCGAGCAATTCGTCGTAGGCGAGGCGCTGGCGCGGGATGGGGGAGGGAAGCGTGGCGGGTGCCTGCAGGGCCGCGAGCGAATCGGTAAAGCCGGACCAGCCCTGGCGCCGCATCAGCGCTGGGTCATGCCATTCGGGCAGGCTGGGAATGCGGATCAGCGCCTCGGCCATCGGCTTGCGCAAGTGCCAGGCGAACAGGCCGGCGGTCAGCGGCCAGACCTGCTCCACGCCGGGGAAGTGCTCGGGTTTTTCAGCGGGCGCGATGTGATCGGGATGGGCGATCTGGCGGCGGTCGTCCATCTTGCCGGCGATCAGCACGTGCTGGCCGGGCCTTAGTTTCTGGTGCGGGAAGGCGCGGAAGAACACCAGATCGCAAAAGCCCGTGCCGTCCGTGACCGTCACTTTGGTTGGCTGGCGCGGCGTTTCCGGCGGGGTGATGCTGATCACCTCGACCTCCAGCGTCACAGCCTGCAACGGCAAGGCGGCGCGGATGGTGGTGCGTTGGCGGCGGTCGATATAGCTCTCGGGCAGGTGGAACAGCAGGTCGATGACCCTGTCTCCGCCTAGCGCGCGGGCCATGAGCTTGCCCAGCGCTTCGCCCACGCCGCGCAGGCTGCCCAACTCGGCGAACAACGGATCGAGACGCCAGGGTTCGACATTTACGGGCACGTGGGGGGAGTGCCCGAGTTTGCGGAGTTTGGAAAGAATTTCGGCGCACGCACATCGTAGGGACGCGTGCTCTACCCACCAGCGCTGGCCACCGCTATATGCGGCAGATGACCGAGACCCCCCTTACGCCGGTGCAGACGCGCCGGCGCCGCCTGTTGTTCCGCGCCACCCATCGCGGCTCTCATGAAACCGACCTGCTGATCGGCGGCTTCGTGGGGCCACGAATCGATGCGATGTCAGAGCCCGACATGGATTCGCTGGAAGAGGTGATGGAGATGTCGGACGCTGATCTGGCGGATTGGCTGACCGGACGCCTGCCGATCCCCGCCGATGCCGACAGCCCGATGCTGCGGGCCATCAAGGAAGCCGGCGGAAAATGAGCGACATCGCCACCGTCTACGGCGCGCCAGAGGGCTGGGATGCGGTGCTGCTCGATCGCCGGTCCCGTGAGCATGATGGCGTGCTGCTGCATGTGGCGCGCGACGATGCGCGGATGGCCAGCATGGCCGAGCAGCTCGCGTTCTTCTCGCCGAACGTTGAAATTTTGAAGTTCCCGGCCTGGGACTGCCTGCCCTACGACCGGGTGTCGCCCAACCCGGCCATCGTCTCAGAGCGCATTGCCACCTTGGCGCAACTGCTGGAGCCGGCCCAGGGCCGCCGCATCGTGTTGACCACGATGAACGCGCTGGTGCAGCGTGTGCCGCTGCGTCACGTATTCCACGGTGCTTCACTTTCGCTGTCCACCAACGGCACCGTAAAATCCGACCAGCTGGCCCGCTATCTCGACGGGCGCGGCTATGTTCGTGCCGGCACGGTGATGGAGCCCGGCGAATACGCCATTCGTGGCGGAATTATCGACGTGTTCCCGTCTGGCTTTGCCGAGCCGGTGCGTATCGATACGTTCGGCGACACCATCGAAAGCCTGCGCAGCTTCGACACCACCACGCAGCGCAGCGGGGCGGAGTTGGAGGAATTCCGGCTGCGGCCGGTGTCGGAGGTGTTTCTCGACAAGCCCAGCGTGGCGCGTTTCCGCACCGCCTGGCGGGAGCTGTTCGGCTCAAAATCGGCAGAAGATCCGATCTACCTGTCGATCTCGGACGGTAGGCGTCATCCTGGCATGGAGCACTGGGTGCCGCTGTTCCATGAGAGCATGGAAACGCTGCTGGATTATCTGCCGGGCGCCTCGATCAGCCTGGATCATCAGAGCGAGCAGGTACTGGCGTCGCGGCTGGAAATGGTCGCGGATCATTTCGACGCGCGTAAATCAGTTCCGCGGGATGGCGAGGTGCCGTACCGGCCGCTGCCGCCGGAGATGCTGTATCTGACGGACAAGGACTGGCGGGCGATGATTGCCCGTTTCACCGTGTTCGCGTTCTCGCCATTTGCCAAACCCGATGGCGCCGCCGGCATCGACGGTGGCGGAAGGCCTGCACCGGTGTTTGCCCAGCGCGGTGCGTCACCCGGCACCGGCGCGGGCGAGAACGTGTTCTCGCAGTTCCACACGCAGTCCGATCGCTGGCTGCGCGAGGGCCGCCGCACCGTGGTGGCCGCGTGGTCGAACGGATCGCGCGAGCGGATCGGGCATCTGCTGGTCGAGCACGGCTTCAAGGTGCAGAAGGCGGAAAATTATGAGGAGGTTCGCGACGCCCCGATCGGCACCGCCGCGCTCATCACGCTGGGGATGGAGCGCGGCTTCGTTGCCGACAAGCTCGCCCTCGTATCCGAGCAGGATCTGCTGGGCGAGCGCATCGCCAGGCCGCCGCGTCGACGCAAGCGGGCAGACCAGTTTATCGCCGAAGCCACCGAAATCGCCGAGGGCGATCTGGTGGTGCATCAGGATCACGGTATCGGCCGCTATGACGGGCTGGTGACGTTGGACGTCAACAACGCGCGGCACGACTGCCTGCGGCTGCTCTACGACGGCGACCAGAAGCTGTTCCTGCCGGTTGAAAACATCGAAATGCTATCGCGATTCGGCTCGGAATCCGCCGGCGTTTCGCTCGACAAGTTGGGCGGTGCCAGTTGGCAAAGTCGAAAATCGAAGATGAAGCAGCGCATCCGCGACATGGCGGGCGAGCTGATCCGCACGGCCGCCGAGCGACGGTTGCGCGAGGCTGAGACGATGGCGCCGGCGGAGGGTGAGTGGGACGAATTCTGTGCGCGCTTCCCGTTCGTGGAAACCGAGGACCAGGCGCGTGCGATCGCCGACGTTCTGGAAGATCTGGCGGCTGGCCGGCCGATGGATCGCCTGATCTGCGGGGATGTCGGCTTCGGCAAGACCGAGGTGGCGTTGCGGGCCGCGTTCGTGGCTGCGATGAGCGGGTCGCAGGTGGCGGTGGTGGTGCCGACCACCTTGCTCGCGCGCCAGCACTACCGCGGCTTCACCAAGCGGTTCGAAGGCCTGCCCATCAAGATTGGCCAGCTTTCGCGGATGGTAACGGCCAAGGACGCCACCGCCGTGCGTGACAAAGTCGCATCCGGTGACATCAACATCGTCATCGGCACCCACGCGCTGCTGGCGAATTCTGTGAAATTCGACAATTTAGGGTTGGTGATCGTCGACGAGGAGCAGCACTTTGGCGTGGCGCATAAGGAGAAGCTGAAGTCGCTGAAGGCGGATGTGCATGTGCTGACGCTGACAGCCACGCCGATCCCGCGCACCTTGCAACTGGCACTGACCGGCGTGCGCGAAATGAGCATCATCGCGACGCCGCCGGTGGACAGGCTGGCCGTGCGCACCTTCATCATGCCGTTCGATGCTGTGGTGATCCGAGAGGCCATCCAGCGCGAGCGGTTCCGCGGCGGGCAGGTGTTCTGCGTGGTGCCGCGCGTGGAGGACCTGGCGCGGATGGCCAAGCGCCTGGCCGAGATCGTGCCCGAGGCGCGCACCGTGCAGGCGCATGGCGGGCTGGCGCCGACCGAGCTGGAACGGGTGATGACCGAGTTTGGCGACGGCAAGTTTGACGTGCTGCTGTCCACCAACATCGTGGAATCTGGGCTCGATATGCCGGCGGTGAACACGATGATCATCTACCGCGCCGAGATGTTTGGCCTCGGCCAGCTCTACCAGTTGCGCGGTCGCGTGGGCCGCGGCAAGCAGCGCGGCTACGCATATCTGACGTGGCCGCCGACCAACGCGCTGTCGGTAGCGGCAGAGAAGCGGCTGACCGTCATGCAAACTCTCGACAATCTCGGCGCCGGGTTCACGTTGGCGTCACACGATCTCGATATTCGTGGCGCTGGGAACCTGCTGGGCGACGAGCAGTCCGGCCATATCCGAGAAGTCGGCATCGAGCTGTATCAGCAGATGTTGGAAGACGCCGTAGCCGACATGCGCGCCGAGAAGGGCCGCAAGAAGGCGGCGTCGCGAGACTGGACACCGAATATTGGGCTTGGGCTGCCGGTGCTGATCCCGGAGACGTATGTGAAGGAGCTGCCGGTCCGGCTGGGCCTGTATCGCCGTATCGGCGCGCTCGACAACGATGCCGAGAGCGAGGCAATGGCGGCGGAACTGGTCGATCGGTTCGGCGATCTGCCGGAGGAGGTCGGCAACCTGCTGCAGGTTGTGGCGCTGAAGCGGCTGTGCCGGGAAAGCGGCGTGGAAAAGCTGGATGCCGGGCCGAAGGGCATGGTGCTGTCGTTCCGTGGCAACAAGTTCCGCAACCCCGCTGGCCTGATCACGTGGCTGGCCAAGAAGAGCGGGTTGGTGAGGCTGCGGCCGGATCATAAGCTGGCGATCGTGCGCGACATGAACGTGGCTGAACGCGTGAAGATGGCGCGCGATGTCCTTGGGAATTTGAACCGTTTGGTTCTGGAGGCGAAGGCGGCGTAACGGCGAACCCCATCATCCCACGTGGGATGATGGGGTTGTAACGCTTATCGCGGACGGCGCTGTTGCTGCTGCGGGCGTGCCTGCTGGCTGCGCGCCGGCGGTTGGTTGCGCGATCCGCCGCCACCATTGCGCTGGCCACCCATGACCGGGGGACGCATCGTGGACAGGCGGGCGGCCTCCGAGTGATACGGATGATCCGTCGAAATCGGCACGGCCTGGCCGATGACGCGCTCGATGCCGGCCAGCCACGCGCGATGCTCGGGCTCGCACAGGCTGACGGCCAGGCCATCGCGGCCGGCGCGCGCGGTGCGCCCGATGCGGTGGACGTAGCTTTCGGGCAGGTTCGGCATGTCGTAGTTGAACACGTGGCTCACATCGTCCACGTCGATCCCGCGCGAGGCGAGGTCGGTGGCGACCAGCACGCGCACGCCGCCGGACTTGAAGCCGGCCAAGGCGCGCTCGCGCTGGCCCTGGGACTTGTTGCCGTGAATGGCCTCGGCATTGGCGCCGGCGTCGCTCAGCGCCTCGGCCACCTTGTTGGCGGTGCTCTTGGTGAGCGTGAACACGATGGCGCGGCTGACCTTATCCGATTTGATCAGGTGCTTGAGCAAGGTGAGCTTGTTGCCGGAATCGACGAACATCACACTCTGACCGATGCGGGCCACGGTGGTCGCCGGCGGCGTCACTTCAACGCGGACGGGATTGCGCAGCAGGCTGGCGGCGAGCGAGGCGATGGCCGGCGGCATGGTGGCGGAAAACAGCAGGGTCTGGCGTTCGACCGGCATCATCGCCACGGCCTGACGGATCGGCTTCACGAAGCCCATGTCCAGCATCTGGTCGGCTTCGTCGAGCACCAGCACATGGGTGTTGCCGAGGTCGATATGGTGCTGGCTGATGAGGTCGAGCAGGCGGCCTGGCGTGGCCACGAGGAAATCGACGCCGCGCGACATCGCCTTCACTTGGTGCATCTGGCTGACGCCGCCGAATACCACGGTGTGGCTCATGCTTAGGCCCTGGCCGTAGGCGGCGATGCTCTGGTCGATCTGCGAGGCGAGTTCGCGGGTTGGCGCCAGAATCAGGACGTTGGCACAGCGCGGCTGGGCCGGTTTCCGGTGTGCGGCGAGGCGGTGTAGGATCGGCAGCAGAAAGGCGGCCGTCTTGCCGGTGCCGGTCTGTGCCAGGCCGAGCAGGTCGCGGCCGGTCAGTAGAAGCGGGATTGCCTGGGCCTGGATAGGTGTGGGGGAGGTGTAGCCCTGGCCGGACAAGGCTTCGAGCAGCTTGGGGTGCAGCGCCAGTTCGGAGAATGTGGCGGCGGTCGGCGTGATATGGCTCATACTCGGTCTGCGCCTCCAGCGCATGGCAGTCCGCGCCACCAGGGCGCGCGTGTCGCAGCGGCAGGGGCCGGGCGAAAGATGGGATGGTTTGTTGATGGGAAGGCGGGGGCCGCGAACGGGCCGCTGCTCAGTCGCCAAGTCTCTAACGCGCCGCGTGGCTGTTTGCCACAGATGAATGCATGCGCCAGACGCGCGCCGCCCTAGCGCGCGCGTTAGCGGGCGCTCTTCATCGCCTCAGCGGGTGCTCTGGAAGGCAGCTTTGAATTGGGCAAGATCCGCTGCATTAAGGTCCGAAACCGCAACGAAAGAAAAACCGTCCTGCGCCCAACTGGTCGATTGATAGCCGTTGGACTGCGGTGCAACGCGCGCCAGAAGAGCGCCTGTCGGCCAGACGAACAGGTCGATCACGTGAAGTTGGCGGCGATACACCAGGACCGCGACGGGACGCCCGCCGAGATAGTCCAGCCTGCCGCCGTCGAGCGGAAAGCCCGCTGCCGACAGATCCTTGACCGGTGGCGCGTAATCGATCTTCCCGTCGAACCACGGCTTCACGTTGTGCTGGTCGTTGGAGGCGACATCCAGGAGATGGCCGGGCTGCAGCGCCCGCAGATGGGCGGACAGCAGGTCGCTCTCCGGCCGCACCGCCTGGGGCAGCAACAGGAAGGCGAGGCTGGCGGCCAGCGCGCCGGCCACGGCTGAGGCGGCGATCGGCCAGCGTCGGCGCGGGGTGAGGCGGGCGCGCAACAAATCCGGGGCGACGTGATAGGGCAGGTCGGCGCGCAACGTGGACTGCAAGGCAACCAGCTCTGCCCGCCTTTGTGTGCAATGCGGGCAGCCGGCGGAGTGGCGGGCCAGCTTGACCGCCTCGGCCGCGTCCAGCTCACCGTCCAGATCGGCGTGGAGCAGCAGCTCCATCTCGGCGCAATCATGTGTCATGCCTGCGCGCTTCTTGCATAGAGCAACGCCTGGCGTGCGCGCGATAGACGGGACATCACGGTGCCGATCGGCGCCTCGGTCACGGCGGCGATCTCGCGATAGGACAGGCCTTCCAGTTCGCGCAGCACCAGGGCCTCGCGCCATTCGACCGGCAGGCGCGCCAGTATGTCCTCGGCATGGCCAAGGGCTTCGCGGTGCATCGTGGTGGCCTCGGCGTCGGGTGTGAGGTCTGCGATCTCGTCCTCCAGAAGGTCCTCGCCGCGACGTCTGGTGGCGCGCAGCGTGTCATAGGCAATGTTTCGCACGATCCGCAGCAGCCACGCCTTGAGATCGCCGCCCCGATAGCTGCCATGGGCCTCGATGGCGCGCAGCATGGCGTTCTGAACGACATCCTGGGCTGTGCTGGCGTCACGCATCAGCCAGCGCGCCAGATTATGCGCGGCGTCCAGATGAGGGAGCAGAAGCTCGCCCATCCGTCCTTGTGCGTCGGTTCGTTCCTGTTGCCATAAAAACCGCACACCGCGCCGCCTTACTGCGTCATCTCACCATGACAGTGGCTTGCATATGCGGATGCAGCGAGCAGAAATAGCGGTAGGTGCCCGGTTTATCGAAGGTGAAGCTGACATGGTCGTCGGTGTCCAACGCCGGCGAGCGGAACGCCGGCGGGTGGGCAGCGTCGGTGACGGTGTGCGGTATGTCGTCTCGGTTGGTCCAGGTGACGCTTTCGCCGGCCTTGATGGTGATCTCGGCCGGGGTGAAGGCGAAATTGTCGATGGAGACCTCGGCGGCGAAGACGTGCGCTGAGGCGAGGCAAAGTGCTGCGATCAGAAGCATGCGCATGTGGTCAGGCCTCCAGCGTCGCGTCGACGATCGCGAGCGGCGCGGTGCCGGACACCAAGGCCACACGGCTGATGCCGAGCAGCCCGCGGAGTTGGCCGGGCTGGACGGTCTTCATCGGGCCGGGAGACGGCGCGGTGCCGGGCGCGGGCTGCGGAAAGGCGGTGGAGCGGGCCGTGTGAAAGGCTACCTGCCCTTCGATTTTCTGCATGATCTGATGGATATGCCCGTTCAGCACCGTCACCGAGCCGAACCGGCGCAGCAACGTCAGCGCCTGCTCGGCATCCGCCGTGCCCCAGCCCCATTCGGCGCTCACCGTCCACAGCGGCACATGCGCAAACACCACGATCGGCGTGCTGCCAGCGCGGCCGGCGAGGTCTTTCGTCAGCCATTCCAGTTGATCCGCACCGAGGAAGCCGAGCCCGCCGGCCTGCAGGTTCTGCACGTTGTTGAGGCCCACGAAATGCACGCCGGCCTGGTCGAAGCTGTACCAGCCGCGCGGGCCACCTTTCGTGAAGCGTGCGAAGAATGACTTGCCGTCATCGTCGAGCACGTCGCGCTCGCCCGGCACGTAATGCGTCTCGATACCGGTGGCGCCGATCATCTGGGCGGCGGTGTCGAACTGGGCGGGCCGCGAGAGATGGCTGACATCGCCGGTATGGATCATCATGACGGGTGAATACTGGCGTTTCGCCAGGTCGAGCGCGGCCTGCAATGTGGCGGTCACGTCGGTGGTGGGGGCCGCGGAGAAGCCGAGATGGCTGTCGCTGATCTGCACGAAGCTGAAGCCGGTGGCTCCCGCCGGGGTGGCGGCGAGAACGGAGGAGCGGGGGATGCCGCCCACCATCGTCCACACCACGCCGCTGCCGGCCCAGAGCATGCACTCCAAGACGGCGCGGCGTGTTGGGTCGGGCGTGTCGCTGCTGTGCTTGGCCATAGGTCGCTCCTGTTGCGTGGTCTCAGGAGCGTGACGAATGGCAGAGGCGACTTATTCCCGGTGCGCTCAGAAATTCGGGCCTACCATCACGGCGTCGGCCCGCAGAACAGGGGGGCCACTTGCGATGACATTGGCCTTGCCTGCGGGATCGAGCGTGAGATCGAGGTTCAGGCCGGCACAGCCTCGTCGCAGATTACCGTGAAGTTCTCCAGGGTGGAGGGGCCGAAATTGGTGATCATCGCCACATCAGCGGCGTCGCGGCCGCGGGCCATGAGCACACGGCCATACATCGGCTTGTTGTTGCGGGCGTCGAACATGTGCCAGCCGCCATCGAGATAGACCTCGAACCAGGCCGCGAAATCCATCGGGCCGTAGGGCGGCGGCATGTTGATGTCGCTGATATAGCCGGTGCAATAGCGCGCCGGGATGTTCATGCATCGGCATAATGTCACGGCCAGATGCGCGAAGTCGCGGCACACGCCCTGGCCTTCGTTCCAGGCCTCCCACGCGGTTTTGGTGGGCCGCGCATGCTCGTAGCCGAACTTGATGTGGCGATGGACGAAATCGCAGATCGCCTGCACCCGCCACCATCCCTGCGGTGCGCTGTCAAACAGTTGCCAGGCCAGCGGCAGCAGGCGGTCGGTCTCGCAGTAGCGGCTGCCGAGCAGGAAGATCAACGCGTCGTCCGGAAGCTGCTCTACCGGGATCTGGCGGGCGAACGGCGAGGATGGGTCGGGCAGGCCGGCGTCGAAGATGCGGCCTTCGGCGCGTAGCCGCGTGAGGCCGGCGGGGGCTACGATGCGCGAGCACCAGTTGCCAAACATGTCGCGATAAACCTGGACCGGCACCGAGGGTGTCACGTGAAGGTGGTCAGGCAGCACGAGATCGGACACCCTGGAATAATGCACATTCAGCATCAGGACCATGGGAGTTGGCTGCGGGCAGCCATAGGTGATGTCGTAGCCGACCCTAAGAAGCACGTTGAATTCCTTGTGGTTGCAGCGGGCAGAATGCCTCAGACATACCGCAAATCCCGATGGACGCGACGAAAGATGACAAGGTGGTGGGACCGCAACATGTTTTGAATGTCAAACCGCCAGCAGAGGTTTCTGTGGCCGTGAAAACCAGGCGCCATGCAGGCCGTTCGGTCGGATTTGCCTGGGCGTTGTTGTATATGGCGATCGCACTGCCCTGCCTGCTGTTCCTCTCGCTGTGGGTGCCGCCGAACGAGGCGCCGGACGAGTGGACGGGCATCGTGCGCGCCGACAGCCTGCGCCATGGTGAGCTGATGGGACGGCGCCTTGCTGGGGTGGATGCGAGCGGTCAGCCAGCGCCGCAGGCCGGAATTTCGGCCGACTGGTCGCTGCTGCGTGCGGCCTTCGTTTTCGCGCCGAACGTCGCGATGGCGGACCGCATCCTGATACCGGCGTTGATTGCCCAACAGCGCGCCATTGCGTGGGATGGGCACAGCACGCCGATGATGGTGGCCAACACCGCGCCCTATATGCCGTTGCCCTATCTGGCGGGGGCGGCCGGGCTGCAGCTAGGCAAGAGCCTGGGCTTTGGCCCTTATGACGCGATCCGGATCGGTCGGGTAGTGTCTGCGCTGGGATGTGCACTGATCGCCGCCGCCGGGCTGTGGCTTGCGCCGCGCGGCCACGCCCTGCTGCTCGCAACGCTGGCCTTGCCGATGAGCCTTTCGCTTGCGGCCTCGTTCAACATGGACGGCATGCTGATTGCGCTGTCCGTGTTGGCAAGCGGACTTTTGCTGCGTGAGGGGGTTCGGGCGAGGCTGGTCGCAGCTTTGGCGCTTGCGATCCTCATCGCCGCCAAGCCGGCCTATGCGCCGCTCGCGCTGTTGCTGGTGGCACGCGACGGGGCGAGGCCATCAATGCGGGTCGCGGCGCTTGCGGTCGCGTTGTTGCCAGGACTGGTCTGGTTCCTGGCAGCGACATCGCTGGTGGCGACGAATTTCCTGGCGGGGGAGGCTTATCGGCCCGGACCGCTCTGGCACGGTGATCCATCTGCGATGTTCACCACGCTCGATCGGCGCGCACAGGTCGGCGTTCTGCTGGTCGATCCCTGGTTGGTACTGCGCCTTCCGTGGGAGTTGCTGGTTCGCGAAGGCGCCAATCTGGTTCGCGAAATGATCGGCGTTCTGGTGCAGCTCAATCTTCCGCTGCCGGACTGGGTCTATCGCATGTGGTCGCTGATGCTTCCGGTTGCGACGCTTGGCTGCGTGCTGGGGCGTGGCAAGAAGGGGCAATTCTGGTCGGGATTGATCGCTGGAGTCGCCTTGTGTGGCGCCGTCTGGCTGGTGATCTTGAGCCAGTATGTCAGTTGGACGCCGGTCGGTGCGGTGGCCGTGATCGGAACGCAGGGGCGCTATCTGCTGCCGGTTCTGGCTTTTCTGCCCTGCGCCTTGCCGGCGCTTGGCGGCTCGCGTGGGATACGTTTGTTGGCGGAGGCGGTAACGGTGCTGGCCGCCTCCTCCGCTTTGGTCGTTCTGCCGGGGCTGGTGTTCGCGACGTATTACCGCTGAGTCACGATGCGGGATTGAGCAACCACAGCTCCCACGGCATGATGACCCTGGTGAAGATCACCGGGTTGGTCCAGCCGCGTGCCTCGCGGCCAAGATGGCCGCCGCCGAGATTGATCCTGGCATCCTTCGGGACGTCGACGCGGCGGATTAGCAACTCGATATCCGACATCGGAACCTGGTTACCCTTCACACCGGTCACCACCAGCATTGGCGCCGTTGGCTTGCCCAGCAGACCCTCGGCCACCATCGACGGCGAAGAACATTCGCTCGGATTTTGGCGCCACCTTCCCCGGCGCACGGCCGGTGCCGGGGCTGTCGACGGTGATGAAGCCCACGCCGTGATCGAGCAGTGCCGCATAGGTCTCGGCCACCGTCTCCTTGCGGCTGTCCAGTCCGCTGATGGCGATCATCATGGGCATCTTGGCCCCCCGGCGACATGTTCTTCGGCAGGCGCACCAGAACGTGCGATCTGGCAAGAATCGTTGTAAAAGCCGGCTGGCGTTGTTGGCGTGGGTCGTCGGCATCAGCGATCCGTCAGGCGCAGTTCGATCCGGCGATTGCGGGCGAAGCTGTCGGGTGTGTCGCTGTTGTCGAGCGGCTGAAATTCGCCGAAGCCGGTGGCGGCGAGGCGATTGGCGGGGATGCCCTCGGCCACTAGCAGCTTCACCACGGTGATGGCGCGGCTGGCCGACAATTCCCAGTTTGAGGTGAAGCGGCCGGTGACAGGCTGGCGGTCGGCGTGGCCGTCCACCCGCAGCAGCCAGTTCACGTCGGGTGGGATCTCCTTGGCGAGCTGCTTCAGCGTGGTGGCCAAGGCGCGCATCTGGTCGCCGCCGGCCTG
>JAYTHH010000492.1:0-8559 GCA_043732745.1 Rhodospirillales bacterium | reverse complement strand
ATGATCTCGCCGTCAGCCTGCCGCCCCTGGCAGCCTGAACGAGCAACCAGCCCTGCTCGGCAGCGACGTTGCTACACCACGGGGCGGGACATGATCTGTCGCATCGGTCACGGTGCCCAGTCTGAAGCTCCCGGCAACTACGAAGTCGAACAGGCGCAAAATTTTCGTCCGATCAACTGGGCGCCCGGGTCTGATCGGATCATGCGCGTCGGCTTCCTGCGTCAGTTCCAGGACCTGCCGGAGCACAGCCGTCAGAGATGGGTGGTCGGTCAGCACCGTGACAAATCTTTGAGCGTCGCTCCGTGCCTTGCCGGCGGCGCGAAGGGATGCCTTGGATGATGGGCGGCACAATCGGTTGTTGTTCGCCATCACGCCGCCTCTGCGGCTGGCACAGCATCCTCCACCAAGCCCGTCACACGGGCTGCCCAGGTCGTCATGGCTGCGCGGACCTGGGGAGTGTAGCGAGACTTGTTATAGATCCCCGCTACGCCGGCCTTCGCCGATCCGCTCGTGTGGTTCACGGCGGCCTCAATGACGTGCGGCTCGATACCCATGTTGTTCATCCCGGTGACGAACGTGCGCCGCAGGTCGTGCAGCACCCAAGCAGGCAAGGGGGCGAGCTTCTCCTTCGTGCCATTGGCACGGGCAAGTCGGCCGTCCAGCCGGTCCTTGCTGCGGCTCCAGGCGCTGAAATTGTCCTCGCCGTGCTTCACCGCCTTGCCGGATTTCAGCGGCTTGCGCTTCACCCACGCCTTGTGCGTTCCGCCCTGACCGCCGCCGAACACGAGATCACGCACATTATCTGGCCCGTCGTCTCGCTTTGCAGGGAGCAACGTGACGGACGCAGCGAGAAGCGGCACCTCGTGGGGCAGCCCGTTTTTGGTTCGGGTGCCGGGCAGGGACCAAAGCGCCGAGCCGTCTGATTGCATTTCGACCTCAGACCAGCGCATGCCGGCGACTTCCTCGCGGCGCTGGCCGGTCAGCAGTAAAAGCCGGACAATTGCCCCATACGCGCCGCCGCCCGCTTGCTGCCAAATCAGCGCCAACTCAGCGTCGCTCAGCACGCTAGCACGCGGAGCCTCTTTCGCAGGCTTGAGGGTATGGGCCGCAGGGTTCACGCCGGTGACCCTCTGCGTCCGCAGCCCCCAGTTCCACATTGCGGCTAGTGTGGCCCGCAGTCTGTTCGCCGTGACGCCTCCGCTGTCTTGCGCCACTGCGTCAAGGACCGCCACTATGTCGCGCGCCGTGACCGTCGGCACCTTGCGATCCAGCAGTCTCTTCACCGGGGGATAATGCCCGTTTAGGTGACGCGTAATTGCTTCAAGGCTGTGCGGGCGCAAAGCCCCCTGCTGGCGCGCCAGATAAGCTGCTGCCAGATCGCCCATTGTGATCAGCGAACGGACCCGCCCCTCTTCGGCAGCGGGGTCGCGGCCCTGGTTCACGCCGCTCATTACGTCCTTTGCCTTCGCGCGAGCCTTCGCCAGCGTGAGGACGTCAGAGTCTTTGGGGGTGGGGTTCTTGGGGGCGTCTGGCATCCCCAATGTGCTCTTTCGGGTGACGCCCTCGCGGTTCCGGTATTGGACGAACCAGCGCCGTTCACCGGAACTGCGGCACCGCAGCCCAAATCCGGGCAGGTCATGCGCCCAATAGATAGTCTCTGAGGCCCCTTCGACGCATTTAAGGCCCTTAACGACAGCGGGCGTTAATTCAATTGTTGGCACGTGATGTGCCTCCTGGGTAGCTCTTGGGGTAGCTGGGGAGCAGATAGCGCCGGATATCTACCGCTATCGTGCGCTACCCTTAGACATAGGGTATATGCATTAAATATCTGAAACTCAAACCAGAAAGTTATCTTACGCTACTCTGCGCTACCGGCCGTTATAAGTAGCAGCGATGCCTGGGGGACAAGGGGTCGTGGGTTCGAATCCCGCCGCTTCGACCAATTCTGGTTCACACATCTTTGATATTCCCGCCTTAAAGCGCGGCATTGGCGCAACGGACCAATTATATGTTGGTTTAGCGAACTGGCTTTGATGCGGTGTTGTGGTAAATAAGACCTGCAAAGCTTCGTGATGCGGCGGGAAGGGATTGGAATGAATACGTTGGAACCGGCTGGCGGAGCTTCAGGGGTTCGATCCCAGACCAATTCGTCGAAGACCCGCAAGACGTTGATTTTCGCCAACGACAAATCGAGCGGCAAGACCACCACCGCCAACGCTGTGTTGGTCAGCCTGTTGCAGCGCTACCCGATGCTGACGCGTGAGATCGACGTGCGCGAATACGAGCGTCATCCGCGGCTGAGCTTAATCTTCCGCAAGGAGGATGGTTTCAAGAGCGTCGCGCATCGTGACGCCCGCAACGGCGCCGCTTTCGATACCGCCCGCGCGCTTGCCTATGATCCCAACGCCACGCCGTGGGACGATTTGCTGTACGACATTGGAGTCGGCAACCTGATCGTCGATCTTGGCTCCAACACGTTCTCCGAAATCTGCCGCATTCTTGATGACGAGCCGCGCCCGATCTTCCCCGATGGGGGCGATCGCGTGGGCGTCGTTGTGCCGATCACGACGGCGGGAGACAGTATCGAATCGGGCATGACGGCGATCGATCACGTGTGCTCATGGGGGCCGCGCACGCATGTGTTTATCATCGAGCAGGAATATCTCGGCCGCTTCACGGCTGAGCCGTCAGAATGGAACAGCTACCGTGATCGGCTGATGGCGAGCAACGCGCATCGCGTTACAGTGATCCGGGTGGAGAAACTGTTGGTGGCCGATATCGGCTCGGTGGTGTTCCAGCGGATCGACAAGATTATGGAGCAGGCTCAGGCCACTTTGCGCTCGGAGAAGCTCACGGGTGCGGCGTTGCTGCGCGCGTTGCGCCAGGCGCGGGCGGAGATTTCCTGGGGTAACCGAACGCTTGAGGTGTTGCGTCCCGTGGCCGACTGGTTCGCGAATTAGCAAGCGCCTGGGGATGCCAGGCAGCGCCCGGCATCCCCTCGTGGCCGTCTATACCGTCTTCGCTTCGCGGCGACGGGCGTGCAGGATGAACTCGGTGTAGCCGTTCGGCTGCGAGCGGCCCTTGAACACCAGATCGCACGCCGCACAGAACGCTACGCCGTCAAAACCCGGCGCCATCCTGGTGTAGGCGGCGTCGCCTTTGTTCTGGCGATCGACCACAACAGCCATCTTTTTCATCGTCTCTATCACCTGTGCTTCGGTGGTGATGCCGTGCAGCAGCCAGTTGGCGATGTGCTGGCTGGAGATGCGCAATGTGGCGCGGTCTTCCATCAGGCCGACATCGTGAATGTCGGGAACCTTCGAGCAGCCGACGCCCTGGTCGATCCAGCGCACCACATATCCGAGAATGCCCTGGACGTTGTTGTCCAGCTCCTGCTGGATCTCGTCCGGCGACCAGTTCGGGTGATCCGCCAGCGGTATGGTCAGCAGCGCCGACAAAGCGGCGGGCTTGCGGGTTGACAGCTCCACCTGGCGGGCGGCGACGTCCACCTTGTGGTAGTGCAGCGCATGCAGGGTGGCGGCAGTGGGGGACGGCACCCAGGCGGTGTTGGCACCAGCCATCGGCTGGGCGACCTTCTGCACCAGCATGTCGGCCATCCGGTCCGGCGCCGCCCACATGCCCTTGCCGATCTGGGCCCGGCCGCGCAGGCCCGAGGCCAGGCCGACATCGACGTTGTTGTTCTCATAGGCGCCGATCCAGATGGACGAGCGCATGTCGCCCTTGCGGACCATGGCGCCTGCCTCGATGGAGGTGTGGATCTCGTCGCCGGTGCGGTCGAGGAAGCCGGTGTTGATGAACACCACACGCTCCTTCGCTGCATGGATGCAGGCGGCGAGGTTGGCGGAGGTGCGGCGCTCCTCGTCCATGATGCCCATCTTCAGCGTGTTCTGCTCTAGGCTCAGCAAGTCTTCTACGGCTGAGAACAGGTCGCGCGCGTAGGCGACCTCTTCCGGGCCGTGCATCTTCGGCTTCACGATATAGACGGAGCCGGCGCGGCTGTTCTTCAGCCCCTCGCGCTTGTTGAGGTCGTGCATGGCAATCAGCGAGGTGATGGCGGCGTCGAGGATGGTTTCCGGAATTTCGGCGCCGTCGAGTGTCACGGCATCAGTGTACATGTGGTGGCCGACATTGCGCACCAACATCAAGCTGCGGCCGGCGAGCAAGACGGTGCCGCCGGTGGGCGAGGTGTAGCTCCGGTCCGGATTCAGGCGGCGCTCCAGCGTGCGGCCGCCCTTTTCGAAGCTGGCTGAGAGCGTGGCGTCCATCAGGCCGAGCCAGTTGCGGTAAAGTTCCACCTTGTCGGCGGCATCCACGGCGGCAACGCTGTCCTCGAAATCCATGATCGTGGAAATCGCTGATTCAAGGATCACGTCGGCGAGACCGGCCGGATCGGTGGCGCCGATCGTGTTGGTGCGGTCGATCACCAGCTCGATATGCAGACCGTGATGACGGAGCACGATGGTGGTGGGCGAGGCGGTGTCCCCGGTGAAGCCGACAAGTTGCGCGGGATCGGCGAGCGCCGGCACCAGCGCGCCGCCGGCGATCCTGAAGCCGGTGACATCGGTATAGGAACCGCTCGCTAGCGGAGCGGCTTGGTCCAGGAACGCCTTCGCGCGGGACACGACGGCGGCGCCGCGGGCGACGTTGAAGCCGCGGCCGCGGGCGAGGTCGCCGTCGTCCGGCAGCGCATCGGTGCCATACAACGCGTCGTAGAGGCTGCCCCAGCGGGCATTGCCGGCGTTCAGCGCATAGCGGGCGTTGCTGACCGGAACCACCAGTTGCGGGCCGGCCATGCTGGTGATCTCAGGATCGACATTGGAGGTTTCGACCGAGAACGCTTCGGGGTGCGGCAGCAGGTAGCCGATATACGTCAGGAACGATTCATAGGCGGCGGCGTCGAACTTCTTGCCCTTCATCTCGCGGTGCCAGGCGTCGATCTCGGCCTGCAGGCTATCGCGCCGCGCCAGCAACGCCGCGTTGCGCGGTGCGAAGGCAGCCACCAGCGCCGCGAATCCTTCCCAGAACGAGGTTGACACGAGCCCGGTGCCAGGCAGCGCCTCGGTGTCGATAAACTGCTTCAACACCGGATCGACGATCATCTGGGCGGTCATGGGTGGTCCTTCGTTAGCGTTGGTCTCGTTGTCTTCGTCCACCTGCTGGATGTCGAGAAGCATTCGGCATCCGCGAGGCGAATTCATTCATTCATGACGATTGCTCATGCTTGGTTGCCCCTTCGGTGGGCTTGGCACGAAGGTGATTACATGTGATGTTATCGGTAACATATGGCTGGTCGCAGACGATGCGGCACGGCCGTATTCAGTCGGACCAAGCGCTGGCGGGCGAAGGCCTGGCGGGCGAAGCCTGGCGATGGGGAAGGGGCAGGATCAGGTGGTATCGCGCGCTAGAATTTCGAACGGCACAAGCACGCGCTCGGGCGCGGTGTTGCCGTGGATTCGCGCCAGCAGCTTTTCCGCCGCAACCCGGCCAATCTCGGAGCCGTCCACCCGCACCGTGGTGAATGCCGGCACGCAGCCGCTGCTGATCTCGAAATCGCCGAAGCCGCAGATGGCGAGCTGTCCGGGCACGTCGATGCCGCGCAGTTTCGCTTCGACGAGCGCGCCGAACGCCACCAGGTCAGAGCTTCCGAACAACGCGGTACGCTCGGCCAGAGACGATGCGATGTCGCGTAGGCCCTGCCGCCCGTCCTCGATCGAGCTTGGCGCCGACAGTACGCGCTCGGCCACCAGGGTCAGGCCATGATCGGCCACGCGATCGACGAAGCCCCGCCGCCGTGCCGCCGCCCGCGGGTCGCGCGCCGACAGGATGGCGAAATGCGTGTGGCCGGCGGAAACGAAGAAATCCGCCACCGCGCCGCCGACTTCGGCATGGTCGAAGCCCACCAGGATGTCGGTGGGCTCGGGCGCGGTGTCCCAGATCTCCACCACCGGCAGGCCGCTGTCGTGCAGCAGTTTACGAATTGCCGGCGAGCGGCGGGCACCGGTCAGCAGCAGCCCGTCGGGTCTGCGTGCCAGCACGGCGCGGATCTGCGCGTCCTCGCTGTCTTCGGTGTAGCCGGACAACGCCAGCATGACGTGATAGCCGGCCACCCCCATCGCATCGGTGAAGGTCTGCATCGGCGCGTTGAACATCGGGCTGGCAATGGTCGGCACGATGGCGGCGATCATGCGGCTACGCCGCGACGACAGGCCGCCGGCGATCAGGTTGGGCATGTAGCCCAGTTGCTCGATGGCGGCACGCACGCGGGCGGCGGTGGGGCCGGAGACGCGATCGGGCGTGTTGAGCACGCGCGAAACCGTCATGGGCGCCACGCCGGCCAGGGCGGCGACGTCGGTGATCTTGACCGAGGCCAGTTTTGCTCGTCCCGGCGTGCTTGCGGCATCTGCGATCTTTGCCGCTGCGTGCTGCATTGCCAATGGCGCGCGGGTCCGGTCGGGCAATTCTTGGTGCTCCCTGGTATCGATACAGTGATCACCGTAGCGTGCAGACAGTGGCGACGTAAGAGCACCATCAACAAAGGGGAAAACGGACAATGAAGCAGTTCGAAACAACACGTCGCGGCGTGCTCGGCGGTGCGGCGGCAATTGCGGCCGGAAGTCTGGGGGCAGGCGGCAGGCCGGCACACGCGCAGGCCGCCATGGGCATCAACATCATCGACGCCGCAGGCGATCTGGCGCTGACCCGCACCGGCTTCGAGGCATTCGGCAAGGCCAATCCCGGCCGGATCAGCCGGATGACCTTTACCTCGTCCACCGCGCCTGAAATTCCCGGCAAGCTGCGCGCCCAGCAGGACGCCGGCCGGGTCGATATCGACATCGTGCTCGGCGGCAACGACGTGCTGGCCGCCGGCATCGAGTTGAAGCTGTGGGTGCCGCTGATGACGGAATACGCCAGCAAGCTGCCAAACCTGGAGGTGCTGAACCCGCTGGCCGCCAAGCTGCAGACTGCGGCAGAGGGCCAAGCGCTGGTGGTGACGGTGTGTCCCGGCGGGCCGATCCTGGAATACATGCCCGACCGCGTGAAGCAGGTGCCCGGCACCGCCGAGGAGTTGCTGGCCTGGTGCAAGGCGCATCCGAAGAAGTTCATGTATGCCCGCCCGGCCAATTCCGGCCCTGGCCGCGCCTTCATGATGGGTCTGCCCTACATCCTCGGTGACACCAATCCGCGCGATCCGATCAAGGGCTGGGACAAGACCTGGGCCTATCTCGAAGAGATGAGCAAGAGCATCGAATACTACCCCACCGGCACCGGCGCCGTGATGAAGGAATTTGGTGAGGGCACGCGCGACATGATTGCATCGCATGTCGGCTGGGACATCAATCCCCGCGTGCTCGGCGTTGTCCCGAAGGAGGCCGAGATCGCTACCTTGAAGGGCTTTCACTGGATCGGCGACAGCCATTTCATGTGCGTGCCCAAGGGCCAGACGCCGGAGAAGATGGCGCTGATCCTGGAGCTCGTCAGCTTTATGATGCAGCCGGCGCAGCAGGCCTACACGTACGACAAGGGCTATTTCTATCCTGGCCCCGCCGTACGCGATGTGCCGATCACGATGGCGCCGAAGGAAAGCCAGGACGCGATCCGCGAGTTCGGCCGCGACAGCTACGCCAAGCTGATCGCCGACACTCCGATCGAGCTGCCGCTCGATGCGCCGGGACTGGTCTATGCGTTCCGTCGCTGGGACGAGCAGGTTGGCGCCAAGGTCGGCAAGTAAGATGGAACAACCCAGCGTGCGCCTGCTCGCGCCCGCTGGGGCTTTTTGCGTTTTGAAAGGTTTGCTATGGCATTGCGTGATTTCCGGGCCCTCCGACTGGATGCGATGAGCCGCGATTTCGGTCTGCTCAACGCGTTGAAGGGAATCACGCTGACGGTGGAACGCGGCGAGTTCGTTGCCTTGCTTGGCCCGTCTGGCTGCGGCAAATCTACCGCGCTGAACTGTCTCGCCGGCCTGTTGCCACTGACCTCTGGCAGCATCTGGCTCGACGACAAGCGCATCGACACGCTTGGGCCGGAAAACCGCGGCTTCGGCATGGTGTTCCAGAACTACGCGCTTTTCCCGCATATGAACGTGCGCCGGAATATCGGTTTTGGACTTCGCATGCAGAAGCGCCCGAAGGCGGAGATCGATCGCCGGGTCGAGGAGGCGATGCGGCTGGTGCGCCTTGGCCCGCAGGCGGAGAAGCTGCCGGGTCAGCTCTCGGGTGGCCAGCAGCAGCGCGTGGCGATCGCGCGCGCCATCGTGGTCGGGCCGCCTTTGGTGCTGATGGACGAGCCGCTGTCCAACCTCGATGCGAAACTGCGTCTGGAGATGCGGGCCGAGATCCGCCGCATCCACAACTCGCTCGGCTGCGCCACCATCTACGTGACGCATGACCAGGACGAGGCGCTGTCGCTGGCCGACCGCATCGTGGTGCTGCGCGACGGCGAGATGCGCCAGGTCGGCACGCCCGCCGAGCTGTATGCCCGGCCGTCGCACCCGGATGTCGCCGAGTTCATGGGATTTCGAAATGTCCTGCAGACCAT
>JAYTHH010000491.1:0-2548 GCA_043732745.1 Rhodospirillales bacterium | reverse complement strand
GCAGCACGTCTCCGGTGCGCTCGAATGAGACCTTCATCGAGGTCACCTATCAGGCGCAGGTGACGCCCTGGCTTCAGATCCAGCCCGACTTCCAGTATGTGATCCGCCCCGCCGGCGGCGTGCCAAACCCGTACAATCCCGCGCGTCGTCTGGGCGACGAGGCAGTCTTCGGCGTGCGGACCAGCATCACCTTCTGAATGATCCCATGCCAGCAGTGGTCGCCGCATTCTGCCGATTCGGGCCGTCCCAAACCCGCAAGCCGGGCGCGCAGCGCTGCTTGGGCTGGCGGTGGAACTGGATCTGGATCTGAAGGGCACGTTGATCGTGGCCGGTGAGGGCATAAACGCCACCCTGGCCGGCGTGGCCTGCACCATCGATGCGTTGGTGGCAGCGTTGCAGGCAGGTCTGCCTGTTCCGCCGCTGATGACGCGGTTGGACCTCAAGCGGGCACAGTCCTGGTCGGTGCCGTTCGGGGCGGCTGAAGGCGAAGCACAAGCCAAAGATCGTCACCCTCGCGGCGCCGGGGCGGACCCGGCACGGCGGGTCGGCGTCTATGTCGCGCCGGAGGATGGAACGCCTTGCTGGACGAGCCCGATGTGGTGCTGATCGCTACGCGTAACGATTTCGAGGTGGTGATCGGCGGCCTCGATGGCGCGCTTGATCCCGGCACCACGAAGTTGCCGGCTGAAAACCGTTGGGGCGGCACCTGCGTCATCTTCAACGAACGCAAAACGATCTCGTCCGTCGTGCCGCCCGTTTTCTTCGGCTTGGGTCCGTGTGGGGCACCGCTCGACAGAAGCGCGTGCCGGTGCGCGACCTAGCGGATGAGGTGGTAGTTGATTGTGAGCGTCAGCGTGGTTCCGTTGCCGACCATGTTGGTTGGTAGCGGGGGAAGGCCCGCGTTGCTGAAGGTGGCGATGGCTTGCATGTCCAGCCATTGCGATCCGGAGCGCGACAGAATTTCCGCGCCTGACGTGCGGCCCTGGCGGTTCACCCGGAAGCGGATCACGACGGTGCCCTGCTCGCCCTGTTCGATCGCCTGCTGCGGGTAGCGCCGATGGACGACCCACCAGGCATGCAGATCTGACAGGTAGTCGCTGCCGACCTCGGCGCCGTTAACCTGGATTTCGGAGTCGCGGTCGTTTGAATTCCGCCGCGGCGGTGCGGATGCATATTTCTCGACCGGCCCGATCGACGTGTCGAGCGGTCCGCGCAAGGCGCCCTGGGCGCGTTGGCTGGGCCGCTTGGTTGGAGGGATGAAGAAGTCGCCATTCGTGGGTGGCCGCGGCGCTGCCTGCTGGCGGGGCGTCGGCTGCAAGGCGCGCTGCGTTGTTGGCGGCGACGGGCGCGGCACTGCGGGCGCCTGCGGAGGCAGCGGTGCGGGCGCTGGCGGAGGTGGCGGAGGCGTGGACGGCTCGAATGTCGCGGCCGGCGGCGGTGGCTGAGGAGCCGTTGGTGGTGGAGGAGGAGGCTTAGGAGGCAAGGGCGGCGGCGGCTCGACCACCGGTGGTGCAGGTTCAGGCGGTACCGGCACTGGCAGGGGCTGCGGTGGCGCCGGTTCCGGGGCCGGTTCTGCCGGCGGTTGGGCTGGCGCTTGCGGGGGCGGCGGCGCGGGTGGTGCGTTGTTCGCCTCGGGCGCGGTGGGCATCGACGCCACCGTCTTGCCGGAGGGTTGCAGCTCGAACGCCATTTCGGCTGGCGATGTGGCCTGGCTTTTATCCAGATCCACCTGGCCCAGATTTGGGAGCAGCACGAAGAATAGCGCCGCCAGCAGATGCAGCAGCGCCGAGCCGATCAGGAACGGCCACAGCCACCGTAGGCGGCGACGCGCCGATGGAATCGGCTTCTTATCGCCCGCGAGCGGCTTTACGTCCGGCGGCGTGGGTTCGGGGAGCAGGCTGCGAACGCGCATAGGGTGGATCTGGGCCTGTTGCCTGTCTCCGCCAAGCTGGGCGGTTCATCACGCGCGCACTACCGCAGCGCAGCATGGTTGTGCGTCGGTTCGCTGGTCGAGTTCAAGAGGTGGCGGATTGCCTCGACGGCCGCGGCGTCGTCATGATGCAGCCATGCAAGACCTCGCCAATCGTGCGTTTGCCCCCGTCGCCGAAGCCATCGCCCAAGGCCGCATTCCCGGCGCCGTGCTGGGCGTATTGCAGCATGGCCGTAGCGTGCGCCACGCCGGCCTGGCCCGAATCGCACCTTCCACGCCGATGCGTACGGACACGGTGTTCGACCTGGCCTCGCTGACCAAGCCCATCTTCACCGCGACGGCCGTTCTGCGCCATGTGGAACAGGGCCGCATTGGGCTGGATGACACGCTGGCCTCGGTCATTCCGGATCTGCGGCAATACGACGTGGCCCACGCGGCGGAACGGTGTCTGACGTTCCAGCAATGCCTGGCGCATCAGACGCATCTGCCGGCCGTGGAGCCGGTTTATACGTATGGACAGGACCAAGCGACCTTGCGGGCCTTTATTCTCCAGCGGGCTTGGAAGGCGGGGCGGCCGGTCTATTCCGACATCAACTATCTGCTGCTCGGTATCGCCCT
>JAYTHH010000490.1:0-2549 GCA_043732745.1 Rhodospirillales bacterium | reverse complement strand
TTCCTGCCGTTTGCCGATATCGTAACGTCCGAGCTGACGATTGGCCGGCTGCTGCGGCTGTCGCTGTTCCAGGTCACGGTCGGCATGGCGGCGGCGTTGCTGATCGGCACGCTCAATCGGGTGATGATCGTCGAGCTCAACCTCAGCGCGTCTCTGGTGGCCGTGATGGTGTCTGCGCCTTTGGTGTTCGCGCCGATGCGCGCCATCGTGGGGCATAGGTCGGACAATCATCGCTCGGCCCTGGGCTGGCGGCGGGTGCCCTATATCTTCTTCGGCACCGGCGCGCAGTTCGGCGGCTTCGCCATCATGCCGTTCGCGCTCATCCTCCTATCCGGTGACAGCCAGGCGCCGGCGATTGTGGGCCAGGTCAGTGCCGCCCTGGCGTTTCTGATGGTCGGCGTGGGCTTGCACACGGTGCAGACGGCGGGGCTGGCCCTTGCGACCGACCTGGCGCCAAAACACGTCCAGACCAAGGTCGTGGTGCTGATGTGCGTGATGCTGCTGGTCGGTATCATCGTAAGTTCCGTGTTCTTCGGCCTGCTGCTGGCCACCTTTACCCAAATCAAGCTGATCCAGGTCGTCCAAGGCGCTGGAGCTCTCACCTTGATCCTGAACGTCGTGGCGATCTGGAAGCAGGAGCCGCGCGATCCCAAGCGCACCATGAATGACGCGCCCAAGCCGGCCTTCCGCGAGGCATGGGCTGCGTTCGCGCTCGGCGGCAACGCAAAGCGCCGTTTGCTCACAGTGGGGCTGGGCACGGCTGCGTTCAGCATGGAGGACATCCTGCTGGAGCCCTATGGCGGGCAGATCCTGCATCTGTCGGTGGGCGCCACCACGGCACTCACCGCATTGCTTGCCGTGGGCGGCCTGGGCGGCCTCGCGGTGGCGGCGGGCCTGTTGGCGCGAAAGTTCGATCCGTATCTTTTGGCTGCGATCGGCATCATGTCGGGGATCGCGGCGTTCACCGCTGTCATCTTCGCCGAGCCGTTGGAATCCGCCACCTTGTTCGGGATCGGCACAACCTTGATCGGCTTCGGCGCGGCGTTATTCTCGGTCGGCACTCTGATGTCGACCATCGCTCTGGCGCGCGAAGGCCAGACTGGCCTGGCACTGGGCGCCTGGGGAGCTGCGGAAGCCTCGGCCGCCGGCCTCGCAATCGCCTGCGGCGGCATCTTGCGCGACGTGGTCGCCTACTATGCCGAACAGGGACTGATGGGCGAGGCGCTGGCCAACCGCGCCACCGGCTACAGCGTCGTCTATCACGTCGAGATCGCCTTGCTGTTCATCACCCTTGTGGCACTCGGCCCGCTTGTGCGGGGCGGCCGCAGGGCTCGGGGCTATGCGGCCTCCCGCGGTGCAGCTTCCGTGTCCACGCTCTCAACCGCCCCCCTCTCTAACGTGAGGTAATCCCATGCAGATCGGCGCATTCACACAGTATTTCGATATCGCCCAGATCACTCTTTGGGGCTTCTGGGTCTTCTTTGCGGGCCTGATCCTGCACATCAACCGCGAGAGCAGGCGCGAGGGCTTCCCGCTGGTGTCGGATCTGCCTGGTCGGGTTGGCCTGGAAGAAACTTCGCCGTTGCCGGCGCCGAAGGTGTTTCTGCTGCAGAACGGGAGTATCGTGCTGGCCCCCCGCTCGGAGCCGATGGAGGCCGAGCCGAAGGCTATGCCAATCGCCTTGTTCCCCGGCGCCCCGCTCGACCCCACCGGCGATCCGATGATCGACGGCGTGGGGCCGGCCGCCTGGGCCAATCGCTCGGACATGCCGGATGTGATGTGGGAAACCGGCGAGGCGCGCATCGTGCCGACGCGGGTCGCCACCGATTTCCACGTCGCCGAAGAAGACCCGAACCCTGTTGGCATGGAGGTGATCGGCTGCGATGGCCTGGTGGGCGGCATCGTGACCGATGTGTGGGTGGACCGGTCCGAGACTGTGGCGCGGTATCTGGAAGTTGAAGTGCGGTCGTCCGCCGGGATGCGGACGGTGCTGCTCCCCACCACGATGTCGGTCATCAAGTCCAAGGCGCGGCAGGTGAAGGTGCGCTCCATCACTTCCTTCCAGTTCGTGAACGTGCCCGGACTGCGCAACCCCGATCAGGTCACGCGGCTGGAGGAAGACAAGATCTGCGCCTATTACGCCGGCGGCACCCTCTACGCGACCGCCGGGCGGACGGAGCCCCTGATATGACACGCATCAACATGACTCGAACGTCAAGGCCGTCCGAGGAAAGCCACTACGAAAGCGACGAGCCGGTGCGCGGGCTGCCGGCCCGCCTGCCGGAGGGCGAGCGGATGGTGTGGCAAGGTGAGCCGAACTGGCGAATCCTGGCGATGCGGACGTTTCACGTTCGCAAGATCGCCATCTATTTCGGCGCGCTGCTGGCCTGGGACGTGTTTTCTACGCTGTACGATGGGCAGACATTGGCCGATCAAGGGGAGGCGCTGCTGCAACTGACGGGCCTGGGTGCTGCTGCACTCGGGATCATCTGCCTGTTCTGCTACGCCGTCAGCCGCACCACGGTCTACACTATTACCAGCAAACGCCT
>JAYTHH010000489.1:0-8598 GCA_043732745.1 Rhodospirillales bacterium | reverse complement strand
TGGCCTTCATGGCAATGCGCCCCGGGGCGGTGATCTGCCGGGACGTCTTGGGATCGGGTGGCGGACGGAAATCGTAGGGCCGGTGCGGCTGGGTGCGTCCGATGGCCACCAGCGGTTCGACGTTGCTGGCCTTCAGCGCCTTGATGGCGGGGCCGCTGGCGTAGCCGGTGTCGGCCAGCACGGTCCGGGGCAGGCCCACCGTGTCGCGCATGCCCAGCACGGTGGCGGCGAAGCTTGGCGCGTCGGCGCTGGTTGCGACCAGGTTTGTCGCTAGGACGAGTTGCGGCCCTTCGGCGCAGACCACGGCCTGGGCGTTGTAGGCCTGGCGATACTCATGCGCGTCCGAACGGCGCATCAGCGCGCTGTCGGGATCGGTGAGGTTGCTTTGCCGCTCGGGCGGCGGCGTGTCGTCGGGGGGCTTGGGCTTGCTGCCGCGACGTCCCTTCTTGGCGTCGTAGATGGCCTTCTTCGTCTCATAGGCCGGGCGGACGGCCTCGGCCTGGGCGCGTGCGTCGGCCTCCAGCCGGTCGCAGGCGGCATCGAGCTTGGCTTTTAGGGCTTCGCGCCGGGCCAGTTCTGCGGGCAGCGCCTGCGGGTCCTGGCCTTCGGCGTCGGCGGCCTCAGCCTGTGCGGTCAGTTGCGCGATGTCCGCGGCGAGCTTGCTCCGCAGTTCGCGGGCGCGGTCGTAGCCGACCGAGCGGATCTTGGACGCGTTGGCGTCGATCTTGGTGCCGTCGATGGCCACGGTGCCGAGCCGCAGCAGGCCGGTTTCGCGCGCCAGCAGCAGGACTTGCAGGAAGGCTGCTTCGAACGCGGCCTTGTTGGTGCGGCGGAAGACGGCGATCGTGTCGTGGTCAGGGTGGAGGTTGGCGGCGACGAACCGCACGGCGATGTCGCGGTAGGTCGCCCGTTCGATCCGGCGGGACGAGAAGATGCCGTTGGCGTAACTGTAAACCAGAAGCGCCAGCATCAACCGTGGGTGGTATTGCGGCTTGCCGCCCGGCTGTGACCCGGTACGAAACGCTCCGATCGGCACGTGCTCCACCGCCGCGACGACGAAGTGCACCAAGTCATCAGCGGGAACCCAGGCCCTCAGGTCGGGTGGGAGCAGAAAAGCCTGGTCGCGACTGAACGGGATGAAGCTCGACATGCCACGATTCTACCCAGCTATCCGAAAACTAGGTACTCACAATCCGACAGACTGCTAGTCGTGACAGCATCACCTCAAGCCTTCAAGGGAATGTTGCGAGTTTAGCATTCTGTCCCCAATCAATGAGTTTGGTCGCAGCGGGTGACATAGCTGATCTGAAAGCCTTAACGGCCGCAGTTCGGTGTTTGGGTGGGGCATTGTCGTACGCTGCCGAGATTCCGATGTACTCAGCTAGTAACTTAGCCCCATCCTTGGCGTCCAACGGCGTTGGAAGGCTGCCCTTAAATCGATCAAGAAACGCTTCAATCTTTTTCCCTAGAGCGTGAAAATCCGATGACACGACCTCCCTGGACTTTCCGTCCGTGTGCAACAGTGCGTCGAAAGCTCTAAGGCCAACGACGGCCGACTTTAAAACCTTCTCATCCTGTGAACCTCGTGCTACTTTTCCCTGCGCAGTTGAAACGACAGAAAGCCGTTTCGTATTATCTTTCAGCCACGCTTCAATTGTTTTTACGTCAGCCTCTATACCTTTAACTCTGGCGGGAATGACTTTTAGCCGTTGTTGAAGCTCTTCGATCGTCTGTTTTGGCGTCATGTGTTTACCCTCATAAATGTCATAGACGACTAGCGATGTCCGTCGTCAGAACGTTTGGCACAACTCGCGTCGTGAATTAGCGGAGTGCGGGCCTCGTTGACCTGACCCCCAACTTTCATCCAGTGGCGACCAGAGACCGGCGTGTGTTGTCGCCCTCATCGGCGACGGTTGCAACCGGCCGCGACGCGGCCAGCCTGAGCCCGGCCGCGTATGCGGCCGGGGTCGCGTAGCCGAGCGAGGAGTGTGGCCGCTCGACGTTGTAATCATCGACCCAAGCGGCTACCGCCTCCCGGGCGTGGGCCAGGCTCGTGAACAGCGTCTCGTTCAGCAGCTCGTCCCGCATCCGGCCGTTGAGGCTCTCGACATAGCCGTTCTGGGTCGGCTTGCCCGGCGCGATATAGTGCCAGTCGATCCCGGCCTCGCCTGCCCACGACAACACCGCATTCGACGTCAGCTCGGTGCCGTTGTCGCTGACGATCACGCTCGGCTTGCCCCATCGGACGACAAGAGCGGCAAGCTCGCGGGCCACCCGCTTGCCCGAGATCGACGTGTCCAAGACCGCCGCCAGGCACTCGCGCGTGACGTCGTCCATGACATTCAGCACCTGGAAACGCCTGCCGCCGACGAACTGGTCATGCACGAAGTCGAGCGACCAGCGCTGGTTCGGCTGCGCGATCACCAGCAGTGGCGCGCGGGTGCCGACCGCACGCCGTCTCGATTTGCGCTTGCGCACGGTCAGCCCTTCCTCGGTGTAGAGCCGCTGCGTCTTCTTGCGGTTGATCTTCACGCCGTCGCGCAGCAGCAGGACGTGCAGCCGCCGGTAGCCGAAGCGCCGACGCTGGTGGGCCAGATCGCGCAGCCGCCCGCGCAGCGCGGCATCGTCGCCGCGCCGCGACCGATACCGGATGCTGGTCCGGTCCACCCTGATAATGCTGCACGCCCGCCGCTCGCTCACCCCGAGGCTCGTCCGGAGATGCGCGACCGCTTCACGCCTGGCAGCGGGCGTCACCATTTTTTTCCAAGCAGGTCCTTCAGCCCTGCGTTGTCGAGCATGGCCTCGGCCAGCAGGCGCTTCAGCTTGGCGTTTTCCTCCTCAAGCCCACGCAGCCGCCTGGCCTCGGACAGCTCCAGCCCGCCGTATTTCGACTTCCACGCATAAAACGTCGCGCTCGACATCCCATGCTTGCGGCACAGGTCCGCCACCACCACGCCCGTGTCGGCCTCCCTCAGGATGCCGATGATCTGCTCGTCCGTGAACCGCTTCTGCTCCATCCCGTCCGCCCCGCTATGGGCCGGACTCTAGCTCCCGGTGGAGGAGAATACGGGGGTCAGGTCACGATCTCGCTGACCCCCGCCCAGCTGTCGATGCTGACCGAGGGCATCGACTGGCGCATGCCAGCCCGCACCACCGAGGGGTGCCTGCCACAGCCGGAGCGAGCAGGCTGAATTCCTGCCACTCCGACGTTTTTCGCTTGGCCCGGCGCGACGCGGCATACGAGTCTTGGCCCATGGTCGCCCCCGCCATCGCGCTGCCAACCGAAATCGCCGCCCTGCACGCCATGGTGCTGGCGCAGCGCGCGGAGCTGGCCACCGCCCGCGCCGGGATCATGACGCAGCGCTTCGAGATCGAAGCCCTCAAGGCCCGGCTCGCCAAGCTGCTGCGGCTATCGTTCGGGACATCGTCCGAAAAATTACGGGCGCAGATCGAGCAGCTCGAGCTTACGCTGGGCGACCTCGACGAGGCGCTGGCCGAGACCGCCGCCGAACCAGCGACCGCCGGCATTACCACCACGTCCGAGACGCCGGCGCACGCCAAACCCGCCCGGCGCGCGCAGCCGCCGGCCCTGCCGCGCGACACGGTCGAGCACGCCGCACCCTGCTGCGACAAGACCGGGGCCTGCCTGGCCTGCGGCGGCGTATTGCGGGCGCTCGGCGAGGACGTCACCGAAATCCTCGACTACGTGCCCGGGGCATTCCGGGTCATCCGCCACGTCCGCCCGAAGCTGTCCTGCCGGACCTGCGAGGCGATCACGCAGGCGTCGGCGCCCAGCCTGCCGATCAGCCGCGGTCGCGCCGGGGCGGGCCTGCTGGCCCACGTGCTGGTGGCGAAATACTGCGACCACCTGCCGCTGCACCGCCAATCCGAGATCTACGCCCGCGACGAGGTCGACCTGGCGCGATCGACGCTCGCCGACATGGTGGGCCAGGTCGCGCGATTGGTGCGGCCGCTGGTCGACGCGTTGGGCCGCCATGTCATGCGGGGTGGGCGCGTGCACGCCGACGACACGGTGGTGCCTGTGCTGGAACCTGGCCTCGGGCGGACCCGCACGGCACGATTATGGACCTATGTCCGCGATGACCGGCCGTTTGGGTCGGCCGATCCGCCGGCCGTGCTTTACCGCTACTCGCCCGACCGCCGGGGCGAGCACCCGCGGGCGCACTTGGCCGACTTCCGCGGCATCTTGCAGGCCGACGGGTATGCCGGGTTCGCGGCGCTGTATGGCGACGGGCGGGTGGTCGAGGCGGCCTGCATGGCCCATGCGCGGCGCAAGTTCTTCGACGTGCACGCGACCACTAAGTCGTCGCTGGCGCAGGAGGCGCTGAACCGGATCGCGGCCCTCTATGCCATCGAGCGTGAGGTGCGCGGCAGCCCGGCGGCCGAACGCCTGCGCGTGCGGGCGGCGCGCATGGCGCCGCTGATGGCGGACCTGCACACCTGGTTGCGGGCGACCCAGGCGCGGGTGCCGGGGCGGGGCAATCTGGCTGGGGCGATCCGCTACAGCCTGTCGCGATGGGAAGCGCTGACGTTGGTGCTGCGCGACGGGCGCGCGTGCCTCGACAACTCGGCGGCCGAGCGGGCCATGCGGCCGATCGCGCTCGGCCGGCGCAACTGGACGTTTGCCGGATCGGACGCGGGCGGACACCGGGCGGCGGCGATCTACAGCCTGATCGAGACGGCCAAACTGCACGGGATCGATCCCGAGGCCTACTTGCGGCGCGTCATCGGGTGCATCAACGACTATCCGGTGAACCGGATCGACGAGCTGCTGCCCTGGAACCTTGCTGATCTGCCCGCACGGCTCGATCAGCGGCTCGCCGCCTGAGCAGACGCCCTTGGCGCCGATCAGAGCGCCGCGGTATTGGCCGGACGCTTACGACTATCGTGCTGGACATGGACAGCAGCGTTAGCGAGACGCACGGCGCTCAGGAAGGCAGCGCCTACAATGGGCACTTTGGTTGCTTCTGCTTCCATCCGCTTTTCGTGCTCAACCAGTTCGGCGATCTGGAACGGTGCAGCCTTCGATCCGGCAACGTCTACAGCGCCGCCGACTGGCGCGACGTGCTGGAACCCGTGGTGGCGCGTTACCGGAACAGGATGAAGCGCCGGTATTTCCGAGGAGATGCCGGGTACGCCAGTCCGGGTATCTATGAGTTCCTGGAAGCCAAGGGCTACAAATATATGAGCCGGCTGCCCGCCAATGCCGTCCTTCATGAGCGGATCGGCTGGTTGCTGAAGCGCCCGGTTGGACGGCCGCCGCGTGATGTCCGCCGTTATTACGCCAGCTTCAGCTACGAGGCGGCATCATGGAGCAAATCCCGCCGAGTGGTGGCGAAGGTCGAGTGGCACCCCGGCGAGTTGTATCCGCGCGCCGGCTTCATCGTGACCAACATGAGCCGACCAGCGGAACTGGTGACGTTGTTCTACAATCAGCGAGGCACCGCCGAGCAGCACATCAAAGAAGGCAAGAACGCAATTATCTGGACCCGGCTGTCCTGCCGCCGCTTCGCCGCGAACGCGGTGCGTTTGCAACTGCACGCCCTGGCCTACAACCTCGCCAATTTTCTCCGCACCCTGGCCTTGCCGGAGGCGGTTAGCCACTGGTCGATGACGACATTGGGCGACCGGTTGGTCAAGATTGGTGCGAAGATCGTCCGGCACGGGCGCTCGATCACGTTCCAGATGGCCGAGGTCATGGTCTCGCGCGGCCTGTTCCAGCAAATACTCGACGCCATCGCGGCGTTGCGTCCGTCGCCACCGGCGCGATGTTGAGTGATGATACACTGACTGGCCAGGTGGGCCACCGACAGGAGAGGTGCGTCCCGATGCCGGCCAACAGCGCGGAACCCGCCTCGGAACGGCGATCACTGCGCGCCTCACGTGGCGAACAGCGCGATCACGGGACCGCCGCTGTTGCCCGCCGCCGGGAACCGGGGTTACCCTCCACCCATGTCGCCCGGATGGGTCGGGCATATGGGAAATGTCGGCTTAAGGAGCCTCCGACAAATCCAGCGCGGTTCAGTTTGGCGTCTCGGTGGGCAACACGTTCTCCCGGTTCGCACGATCGTGGTCGCCGCCTAGCTACGATGCCAGTCGGCTGTTCCGATGTTGCATGATAATCGATTCAGATTGTAGCTTTTCAGTGAAGGTCGGGATCAATCTACGAACTAAGATCACGAGGTAGGAGAGCACTTTGCCGATCACTAGTCAGATTGCAGCGCTTGTTAAACAATTCGAGAAGGAGAACCCAGACTCGAAAAAAGCTATACTATCAAAGGGTGGGGGAGAGCGCACCGTGGAGGATCAATTAGAAATAATACTCCAGCTCAAGAGGAAAAATAACTATTTAAACATCAAGAAGAGATTCCTGACTAAGTTTAGCCTGAAGTTGCTACCGGAATATAAAGACCTCAAACCTGAGGAAAAGAAATGGTGGGTAGCAGAGATTAAGAAGCAAGCTGGAAAGCCAAACGGTTTTGCGCACGTGGGCGGCAAGGCTCAGGATGTCAGCATTAAGAGCCTAGAGAAAGACGACCGGTCTAGACTAAAGGAAGTATTTGAGAAAAGCGGCTTCGGGGTTCTTTGCGAAAATGTAACCAACGGCATGTCAGACTACAAGGCAAGCATAGATAAAGCTACTGTCTTCCACGTATACAAGAAGTAATAACTTGTGGGCACCTCGAAAAATCCCCTTCCCCGACCCGGCGGCACCACGATTCAATAAGGGCCATGCTTTGAGGGGTGAGGCGTGATGGGCCAACTGGGTTTTTTGATCTGAGCCGCCGGTACGAGGGACTGGACAGCAAGAAAGACCCTCTGGTGACGTTGGCGCGGGTGGTTCCGTGGGAGTTGTTCCGGCCGAAGCTGCTGGAGGCGCTGACGTCGCAGGATTTGCGCACGCCTGCGACCGAGCGGCGCAGTGCTGCCGGGCGCAAGCCGTGGGATGAGGTGCTGATCTTCAAGGCGCTGGTAGTGCAGGCGCTGTACAACCTGTCCGACGAGCAGATGGAACACCAACTGCGCGACCGGCTGTCGTTCATGCGCTTTCTGGGGCTTGGCCCGGGGGATGCGGTGCCGGATGCCACCACGCTGTGGCTGTATCGCGAAGCGCTGGCCCTGGCCGGTGCGGTGGAGGCGCTGTTCGACGCCTTCGACGGCCATCTTCGCGCACACGGATTTCTGGCGATGGGCGGGCAGATCATCGATGCGACCATCGTCAATGCCCCGCGCCAGCGCGACAGCCGCGACGACAACGACCGCATCAAGCAGGGCGAGACGCCGCCGGACTGGGAGGCGCAGCCGGCCAAGCGGCGACAGAAGGATGTCGATGCGCGCTGGACCAAGAAGCACGGCCGCACCTATTTCGGCTACAAGAACCACATCAGCATGGACCAGGGACACAAGCTGGTGCGGCGCTATAGCGTCACCGATGCCGCACGCCACGACAGCGGCGAATTCGACGCGGTGCTCGACCCCGCCAACACCTGTTCCAAGGTGTGGGCCGACAGCGCCTATCGCTCGGCCGAGCGCGAGGAAGAGCTTGCCGCGCGCGGCTTCAAAAGCTGCATCCACCGCCGTGGCGCGCGCAACCACCCGCTGTCGGCGCGCGAGCAGCAGGGCAACGCCACCCGCTCGCGGGTGCGTGCGCGGGTCGAACACGTGTTTGCCCACAAGGCGCACGCTATGGGCGGCAAGCTGGTGCGAACCATCGGGCTGGTGCGGGCGAAAATGAAGATCGGTATGCAGAACCTCGCCTATAATATGAGCCGCTTCGTGCACCTGCAAAGCGCGCGGGCGAGCCCGGCCTGATCGCGCCACCATAGCCGGACTCTGTCCGCAACACGGAAATCACTCCCTGCGGGCGCAAGCCACAGGCCAAAAGACGCCAACCCCAAAGCCTTGAGCCAGCCAAAAGCCGGCCAGAAATCCCGCTTTCCGTCACACAGCACCGCACATGAGATAGTTCGAGGTGCCCTTAAAAGCTTCAAGGAAATATGGCGAGTTTACCTTTCTGTCCCCAATCAATTATTTTAGTCGCAGCCGGTGACATAGCTGATTTGAAAGCCTTAACGGCTGCCGTTCGGTGCTTAGGAGGAGCGTTGTCGTACGCCGCCGTGATCTCGGTGTATTCAAAAAGCAACTTAGCCCCGTCTTTTGCGTCCAACGGCGTTGGGAGGCTGACGCTGTTGTAGGAAGGTCTAAATCGATCAAGAAAGGCTTCGATCTTCTTAGTCAAAGCATGAAACCTTGATAACACCAATTCCCTGGACTTTCTGTCTGTATGCAACAGTGCATCGAAATTATTTAGGCCGACGACGGCCGACTTTAGGACTTTCTCATCCTGCGAGCCTCGTCCTACTCTTCCCTGCGTGGTTAGCACAATATCGATCCGTTTAGCGTTGTCCTTAAGCCATCCGTCAATCGTTTTTACGTCAGCCTCAATACCTTTAACTCTGGCTGAAATGACTCTTAGAAGCCATTTCAGAACCAAGGCGGAACGTTCGGCTTTGGCGGTTGGTCGGCCGGGCCAGATGTGATTCCAAGCAGGTGTTCGAAGCCGTGCTGGAGATCTCA
>JAYTHH010000488.1:0-2569 GCA_043732745.1 Rhodospirillales bacterium | reverse complement strand
TGACGCCGTCGTCCCAGAGACGGGCGCTGGCGTAGTAGGGGTTGCCCTGATCTTCGTACTGCTGCTCGATCGGTGCCTTGAAGGCGGCTTCGTCCTCGGCGGACCAGGTTTGGCCGCGGGCTGCCAGGTTGTCGCGGCGGAGGGTGGCGAGGACGCTGGCGGCCTGGACGCCGCCCATGACGGAGATGCGGGCGTTGGGCCACATCCAGAGGAAGCGGGGGGAGTAGGCGCGTCCGCACATGCCGTAGTTGCCGGCGCCGAAGCTGCCTCCGATCGCCACGGTGAATTTCGGGACCTTTGCTGTCGCGACGGCCGTCACCAATTTGGCGCCGTCCTTGGCGATGCCGCCGGCCTCGTATTTGCGGCCGACCATGAAGCCGGTGATGTTCTGGAGGAAGACGAGGGGAATGCCGCGCTGGCAGCAGAGTTCGATGAAATGCGCCGCTTTCAACGAGCTTTCGGTGAACAGTATGCCGTTGTTGGCGATGATGCCCACGGGCATGCCGTGGATATGCGCGAAGCCCGTCACGATGGTTGTCCCGTAATTCGCTTTGAACTCGTCAAGCGCGCTGTCGTCGACCACCCGGGCGATCACTTCGCGCACGTCGAACGGCTTTCTGCGATCCGTGGGGATCACGCCGTAGAGTTCGGCCGGGTCGAAGCGGGGTGGTAGCATCGGGGCTAGTTTCAGTCCCACGGTCTTGGTGCGGTTCAAGCCGGCTACGATACGCCGCGCGATGCCGAGCGCGTGGGCGTCGGATTCGGCAAGATGGTCGGTAACGCCGGATGTTTTCGAATGGACCTCGGCGCCGCCGAGATCCTCGGCGGAGACGATTTCGCCGGTGGCGGCCTTCACCAAGGGGGGGCCGGCGAGGAAGATGGTGCCCTGGCCGCGCACGATGATGCTTTCGTCGGACATCGCCGGCACGTAGGCGCCGCCGGCGGTGCACGAGCCCATCACCACGGCGATCTGGGCGATGCCCTCGGCGGACATGTTGGCCTGGTTGAAGAAGATGCGGCCGAAATGGTCGCGATCAGGGAAGACCTCGTCCTGATTTGGAAGATTGGCGCCGCCGGAGTCCACGAGATAGATGCAGGGCAGCCGGTTTTCGCGGGCGATCTCCTGTGCGCGGAGATGCTTTTTCACGGTGAGAGGGTAGTATGTGCCGCCTTTCACGGTGGCGTCGTTGCAGACGATCACCACTTCCTGGCCGGCCACGCGGCCGATGCCGGTGATCACGCCGGCGGCTGGGACCTCATCGCCATACATGCCGTAGGCGGCAAACTGCGATAATTCGAGAAAGGGCGTGCCGGGGTCGAGCAGTTCGGCGATGCGGTCGCGCGGCAGCAGCTTGCCTCGGGAGACGTGGCGCTTGCGGGAGGCCTCGTTGCCGCCGAGCGCGATCACCTGGGCTTTCGCGCGGAGATCGTCGACCAACGCCTGCATCGCGGCTGCGTTGGCGCGATACGCGTCCGACCTTGTGTCCAGCGTGGTTTCCAACGCCATCACGCGGTTTCCTTGTAAAGCTCCCGCCCGATGAGCATGCGCCGGATTTCGGATGTTCCTGCGCCGATCTCGTAGAGTTTGGCATCGCGCAGCAGGCGGCCGGTGGCGTAGTCGTTGATGTAGCCGTTGCCGCCGAGGCACTGGATGGCTTCGAGCGTCATCCATGTCGCCTTTTCGGCGGCGTAGAGGATGGCGCCGGCTGCATCTTTGCGGGTGGTCTTGCCCCGGTCGCAGGATTTGGCGACGGTGTACACATAGGATTTGGCGGCGTTCATCACCGTGTACATATCGGCGATCTTGCCTTGCATCAGCTGGAACTCGCCGATCGCCTGGCCGAACTGCTTACGCTCGTGCACATAGGGCAGCACGATATCCATACAGGCCTGCATGATGCCGAGCGGGCCTGCCGCCAGTACCGCGCGCTCGTAATCCAGCCCGCTCATCAGCACCGTGACGCCGCCGCCGACGCGGCCCAGGATATTCTCCTCGGGAACCTCGCAGTCCTGGAAGACGAGTTCGCCGGTGTTCGATCCGCGCATGCCGAGCTTGTCGAGCTTTTGGGCGCAGGAGAATCCGGACATGCCCTTTTCGATCAGGAAGGCAGTGATGCCCTTCGGCCCCGCCGCCGGATCGGTCTTGGCATACACCACCAGCGTGTTCGCTTCCGGCCCGTTGGTGATCCACATTTTCGTGCCGTTCAGCACGTAGCGATCGCCGCGTTTTTCCGCCCGCAGCCGCATCGACACCACGTCCGATCCAGCGCCCGGCTCGCTCATGGCCAATGCCCCCACCGCGGTCCCTGCGATCAGTCCCGGGAGATACTTTGCCCGCTGCGCGTCATTGCCATTGATGCTGATTTGGTTGACGCAGAGATTGGAATGCGCCCCGTAGGACAGCCCCACCGAGGCCGACGCGCGGCTGATTTCCTCCATCGCCACGCAATGGGCCAGATAGCCCATCCCTGCCCCGCCCCATTCTTCCGGCACCGTGAGGCCGAGCACGCCGAGATCGCCGAATTTTGACCACAGATCGGCGGGGAAATCGTTATCCCGGTCGATCGCC
>JAYTHH010000487.1:0-8661 GCA_043732745.1 Rhodospirillales bacterium | reverse complement strand
TAATCACGAACGCCTGCGGATCGGCCACATGCTCGATCACCTCAAGGGCGGTCACGACATCGAAGCGTGCCCCTTCCGCCAAAAGCGCCTCGGCGGTGGACACGCGATAGGCCAGGGCCAGCGACTGGCCTTTGGCATGCACCTGGGCGGCGGCGATCACTTCGGCTGCGGCGTCTATACCGGTCACGTCATGGCCCAACCGGGCCAGCGCCTCGGCGGCCAGCCCAGCGCCGCAGCCAATATCCAGCAGGCGCACTGAAGTCTTGAAGTTGGCCTTGATCTGGCGGTCGATCCAACCCACGCGAAGCGGGTTCATCGCGTGCAACGGTGCCATCGGCCCACGCGGGTTCCACCAGTCTCGGGCAAGGGCATCGAACCGCGCGATTTCAGCCGGAACGACGCTGGTGCTCATGCTCGGGATCCTAGGATCAGATGGGCTTGATGTGCGGCGCGGCGCCGGTTTTCGCAACCCTTGGGGCCACGAGTCATTATTGGCGCGCGGCCGCCTGCCAACCCCGCGACAGCCATGCACTTGCATGTCGCAAGTGCATGGCCGCGCCGTCTCACGCGTCGAGCACCTCGCGCAGTACCTGGGACAGCCCGCTTTGGCGGAAAGGCTTGCCCAGCACGGGCACCGGTGCCTCGCCGGCCGGGCGATTGCCGAATTCCGAGTAGCCCGAGGTGAGCAGCACCTTCAGCGCCGGATTGAACGCACGCGCCTGTTTTACCAGGGCGAATCCATCCATGCCGCCCGGCATCACCACGTCGCTGAACAGCAGATCGATGTTCGGATCGGTATGAAGCAGCCCCATCGCGTCCTGCGGGTTGTCGACACTGATGATGCGGTAGCCAAGTTGTGACAGCAGCTCGGTGGTGACCAGGCGCACCGCCTCGTTGTCTTCCACCACCAATATGGTCTCGCAGCCACCGCGGATTTCGCTCGGTGCCGCCGGCTCGGGCTCAGGCGCCACCACGCCGTCGGCGCGCGGCAGATGCAGGCGGAACACGGTGCCCTGGCCGGGCGCGCTGTCCACCACAATATGGCCGTCGGATTGGCGGATGAAGCCGAACACCATGCTTAGCCCCAGGCCGGTGCCTTGGCCTTCGTCCTTGGTGGTAAAGAACGGCTCGAAGATACGGGCCACCACATGGGGCGGCATGCCAGTGCCGGTGTCGGCGACCTCGATCAGCACGTAGTCGCCCGGATTGGCGTCCGGCCTGGCACGCACGTCGGCAGCCGAGAGGCAGCAGTTGCGGGTGACGATGGTGAGCGTGCCGCCATTCGGCATCGCATCGCGCGCGTTGGTGGCCAGATTCGCAATCGCCGTCTCCAGCCGCGTGGCGTCGGCGTTCACCGGCCAGATGTCGGTGCCGAGTTCGAGGTCGATGCGGATGCCGTCGCCCAGCGTGTGCTCCAGAAGGCTGGCGATGGCGCCGATCCACTTGTTTACACTGATGCGTTGAGGCGCCAGCGGCTGGCGGCGGGCGAAGGCGAGCAACTGGGAGATCAGCGTGGTCCCACGCAGGCTGGCCTGAAGCGCGCGGGAGGCGTGCTTGTCGACGGCCTCCGGCTGGTCCGTGCGGGCCAGCAACTGTTCGAGGTTCAGCGAAATCACGGCCAGCAGATTGTTGAAATCATGCGCCATGCCGCCGGTGAGGTTGCCGATCGCCTCCATCTTCTGGGCCTGCGCCAAGCCTTCCTCAGCAAGCCTGCGGTCCGTAATGTCCGAATAGGTCGCAACCCAGCCACCATCCGGCATCGACTGATGCGCCACCGCCAGTGCACTCATGCGCCCGGCCACAAGATCGTCGTTCTGTACCACGAAGCCGCCTTGGTCGGCTTGGTCGACCAGGGCCTGCTGGGATTGCCACACTCGTCTTATCAGCTGCGGATCGGCTCGGCCGGCCTGGATGATCTCGTCGAAGAGGGTCGCCACCGGCATCCCCGTCGGCGGCGGCAGAATGCTGAACAACTCACGGAACTGCTGGTTGCAAACGATCAGCCGGTTGTCCGGCCCCACCATGCACAGCGCCTGGGACATATTGTTGAGGGCCGCATCGAAACGGGTATTTTGAAGTGCCAACTCCTCGTCGCGCGCCTGCAGGGTGCGGTTCTGCTGGCGGATCTCATCGGCCGATTTCCGCGTGGCGTCGTTGGCCGCCGATAGTTCGCGCCCAGTGCGCCGCAGATCGACAACCAGCCCGCCGACATTGCGATGCGCCAGGGTCAGCATGCGGTTGTTGATCGCCAGCACGCCGATCAGTCCGGTGCAGCAGGCGATCACCGCCATTAGCATGCCGGAGAACACATAATGCAGCGTGCGCAATTGATCGAGATCCTCTGCCACCAGATTGCCGCCCATGTCGTGCGCGGCGCCGGCCAGCCGGGCCATCTTGGCGCCCAGAGGAGCGATGATAGCGGCCAGCCTGGTGATGTTGCCTGGCTGGTCGAGCCGGTCGATCAGCCGCTCGGCGTCGGCCGTCGCGGTCTGCAGGGTCTGGTAGATGCCGCCCAGCTCGGCCTGGGCGTGGATCAGCTCGCCGGCGTCGCCATGGCCGAGAATCTGCACACGATTGGCCACGATGTCGTAGCGGATCTGCACCGGCGTGGGATCGGCGCCGGGTCCTGCCATCGCCAGCGTACGCACGGCGTTCTCCAACCGCGCCACCTCAAGCGCCGCCTGGCTGGCAACCCAAGTAACATTGTAACGGGACACGTCGCCGAACGCGCGTTGCCGGTCGCGGATCAAAATGGCCGTGTAGATGCTGGTGGCCAGCATCAGGATCATCACCACGCCCAGCAAGACCGAGAATGAGCGCTGCGTCAGCCACCCTCGCCTGGGGGCTTCAACCACTGCCTCGAATAATGGTGTGCGGGGCGTGATGTCCAATCGAACGGCCTTATTTGATAATAAGCTGCGCCACCTGCCAAGCTGAGCGGCCATAATATTTCTGTTGCTTCAACTCGCTGTCGCTGTCGTACGGATACACAACGAACAGAGGACCCTTCTCACGTACATTCAGATAAACGCCATCCCGCTTCATGGCAAGAATTGTGCCGAAACGACTGAAGTCTGAGATCGGGATTTCGGTGGCATAGTCATTGATGGCCAACGCCTGAACACGGTCGCCATAGGCGCCAACGGCCTCCAGGACCTTGATCATCAGCGGTCCTTCGAAGCGGGCCGCCTGGTCATACCATGGCGTGTGCGTCTCGAAGCTATTCATGCCCAGCGCTTCCAGCATGGCACGGTCGAACAGTGCGGTGTTATCCGCGTTGAAGTTTCGGATCTTGCCTGAAACAGTCAGGATCGGCCGTTCCTTCGGGGTCGGCAAAGTCTCCGCGCGCGGCGATGCCACCGGCAGCGCTGCAGTGGTCATTCCCAGAAGCGTGACGCCAAGCGTACGGCGGGTTAGATATCTTTGCGTGATTGCCTCGACCGACATCGCGCTCTCCCATTCTTGTCAACGGCCAGGACGGCCGCATAATGCCGTGATTATGCAAAGCTTTCACTCTGCGATAATACGATAGCACATCTCGATCATTCCTCTACAAAGTCGATTATTATTTTCGTTCTGAATAGCGTTCAATATGCATCTGGATGAATTCTGCTGACGGACGGCAGACCGGACAATGGCGCAAGGCTTGCGGCTTGCAGGGGTGGTGGGCCATGGCTATTGAACGTTCCCGGCCGCAAGGCCTGCGAATCTCGCCCAGGGCCTCCAATGTCTCGCATCGTCATGAAGTTCGGTGGCACTTCGGTTGCCGACCTCGATCGGATCCGCAACGTGGCGCGACGCGTCAAGCGCGAGGTCGATGCCGGCCATGAGGTCGCGGTGGTGGTCTCGGCCATGGCCGGTGCCACGAACCAGTTGGTTGGCTGGTGCCAGGCGCTGTCGCCGCTTCATGACGCGCGGGAATACGACGCCGTCGTGGCCACCGGCGAACTGGTCACGGCAGGTCTCACCGCCATCGCGCTGCAGGATATTGGCGTCGATGCGCGATCCTGGCAGGGCTGGCAGATCCCGCTGCGCACCGACGGCGCGCATGGCCGCGCCCGGATCGACGGCATCGAAGGCGCGCTGCTCATCGGTCGCATGCAGATGGGCCAGGTGCCCATTGTGGCAGGCTTCCAAGGCATCGGACCCGACAACCGCGTCACCACCTTGGGCCGCGGCGGCTCGGACACCTCGGCGGTGGCGCTGGCGGCAGCTTTGGGCGCCGATCGCTGCGACATCTATACGGATGTGGATGGCATTTACACGACAGACCCGCGTATCGTGCCGCGAGCCCGCAAACTGCCGCTGATCACGTATGAGGAGATGCTGGAACTGGCTTCCGTCGGCGCCAAGGTGCTGGAGACGCGCAGCGTGGAGCTGGCGATGAAGGAACGCGTGAGGGTTCAGGTCCTGTCGAGTTTCGCAGACGCCGATGGCGGCGATCTGCCGGGCAGCCTGGTGGTGGACGAGGACGAGATCGTGGAAAAGGAAATAGTGGCGGGCATCGCCTATTCGCGCGACGAAGCGAAGATGACCGTCAAGCGCGTGCCGGATCGCCCCGGCATCGCAGCCGGCATCTTTGGGCCGTTGTCCGAGGCAGGCATCAACGTAGACATGATCGTCCAGAACGTGTCCGACGACGGCACCACCGACATGACCTTCACGCTCAGCCGCAGCGATCTGGCCCGTGCTCAGGCGAAGCTCGCCGAGCATCGGGCGTCGATTGGCTATTCTGAGCTGGTGTCGGATCCGCATGTGGCCAAGATCTCGGTGGTCGGCGTGGGCATGCGGAGCCATGCCGGCGTGGCGGCCACGATGTTCAGGACGCTGGCCGAGAAATCGATCAACATCCAGGTGATTTCCACCAGCGAGATCAAGGTGAGCGTGCTGATCGGCGCCGATTACACTGAACTTGCGGTGAGGGCGCTTCACACCGCGTACGGTCTTGATGGCGCCTGACATCATCCTGCCTCCAGCCAACGCCGCCGCACACGCGCGGCTGCAGCGGCTTTGGGCGAGGGGTATGGCGTTCCTCGGCTGCGACGTGGCGATCATGGGCGGGGCGATGAGCTGGCTGAGCGAGCGCAATCTCGTCGCCGCCATCTCGAACGCCGGCGGATTCGGGGTGATCGCCTGCGGCTCGATGTCACCTTCTTTGCTCGATGCCGAGATTTCAGCCACAAGGGCCATGACGCAGCGCCCGTTCGGCGTGAACCTTATCACCATGCACCCGCAACTGGTCGATCTCATCGCCGTCTGCCACGCCCATCGTGTCAGTCATATCGTGCTGGCCGGCGGCATTCCGCCCAGTCATGCGGTGCGCGCCATCAAGGATGGCGGCGCGCGATTGATATGCTTTGCGCCGGCTTTAATACTGGCACGCAGGTTGGCCAAGACCGGGGCGGACGCGCTGGTGATCGAAGGCTCCGAAGCGGGCGGGCATATCGGGCCGGTCTCGCTGACCGTGCTGGCGCAGGAGATCCTGCCGCATATCCGCAATATCCCGGTATTCGTCGCCGGCGGACTCGGCCGCGGCGAGGCGATCTTGGGATACCTCGAAATGGGCGCCGCTGGGGCGCAGCTCGGCACAAGGTTCGCCGCCGCCACCGAAAGCATCGCCCACGCCAACTTCAAGAAGGCTTTCATCCAAGCCAATGCGCGCGACGCCCGGCCCTCGGTGCAGATCGACGATAACTTCCCGGTCATCCCCGTGCGCGGCCTGGTCAATGCCGGCACGCGTCGGTTCATGGAGCATCAGGCGGCCACCATCGCCCGCGTCGATGCCGGCCACCTGTCGCGTGAGGAAGGCCAGTTGTCGATCGAGCATTTCTGGGCCGGCGCCCTGCGCCGCGCGGTCATCGAGGGCGATGTCGAGAATGGCTCCGTCATGGCGGGGCAATCGGTCGGCATGGTCACGCACGAGCAGCCGAGCGCTGATATTATCGCCGAGATCGTGGACCAGGCGGTCGCGGCCTTGGCTGCGCGGGCTGAAGACGCGGCCTTGGCTGCGCGGGCTGAAGACGCGGCCTTGGCTGTCCGAAACGCCGATCAACTCGCCGATCTGCCGTCCGGCCGGATCGGCCATAGTTTCGCCGTTCCGGTCTGAGAGAGGGGGCATATGTCGACGCCCCGCCGCTTGCTCGCACGCCTGAGAAATCTGATGGCGCACCGCGACGATGCGGCGGGGCCGCAGGATCTGGGCGCCTTGTCGCAGTTGATCGCCGCCGAACTGGTGAGCGAGGTTTGCTCTGTCTACGTCATGCGCGGCGGCGACATATTGGAGCTGACGGCCACCGTCGGCCTGCGTGCCGGATCGGTCGGCCGGGTCCGGCTGCGGGTGGGGGAGGGGCTGGTCGGTCTCGCCGCCGCTACTGCCGAGACGCTGAACCTGCCGGACGCGCAGAATCATCCGGCCTTCGCCTATCGGCCGGAAACCGGAGAAGACAGCTTCGCCTCGCTGCTCGCCGTACCGGTACGCCGGGCCGGCCGCATCCTTGGCGTGCTCGTGGTGCAGAACCGTGCGCCACGACGCTACGACGCCGACGAGGTCGAGGTGCTGGAAACGGTGGCTATGCTGCTGGCCGAAATTCTGGCGGCCGGCGGGCCGGAGCGGGCCGAGACCGGCCTTGGCGCCACTTTGCCCCGACGATTCGGCGCCACTTCCCTGGCGCCCGGGATCGTGATCGGGCCGGTGGTGCTGCACACGAGTCACGCCGCTCCTCATCGCCTTCTCGCCGATGATCCCGATCGCGAGCTGGTGCGGCTGGAACAGGCCTGGGAAGCCATGCAGCGCGGTATCGATCGCATGATCAGCGACCAACTGCCGCAAGCGCCGCCGGGAGCGCTCGAGGGCAAACCCAGTACGGCCAGCAAAGGGAAATCCGCCGATGCCCACGCGTCCCGTGAAATCCTGGAGGCCTACCGGCTGGTAGCCGCCGATGCCGGCTGGCTGCGCCGGGTCAACGAAGCGATAAGCGGCGGCCTGTCGGCCGAGGCTGCGGTAGCGCGCGTGGCGGGCGAACTGCGCGACCGTATGCGCCGCATCAACGATCCCTACCTGCGCGAGCGTCTTGCCGATCTGGAGGATATGGCGGCAAGGCTGCTGTCCAGCCTCGACGGTGCCCGGACCATCGCCGCCGTTGAGCCCGGGGCCATCCTGCTGGCCCGCCGCCTTGGCCCTGCGGAACTTCTGGACTGGCACGCCCGTGGCATTGGCGGCGTGGTGATCGAGGAAGGCAGCCCCGGCGGCCACGCCGCCATCCTGGCCCGCGCCCTCGGCATTCCCGCCCTAGGCGGCGCCCGGGGCGTGGTCGAAAGTGCCGATCCCGGCGACGAGGTGGTGCTGGACGGCGACGAGGGCCAGGTGTTCCTGCGGCCGGAGCAGGAGCTGAAGACTGGCTACCTGCATGTGATCGACGCGCGCACCGCCCGTCAGGCTGGCTGGGCTGCCTTGCGCAACAAGAAGGCCATGACGCGCGACGGTACGCCGGTGCGGCTGATGCTGAACGTGGGCCTGGCGATGGAGCTGGCGCAGTTGGACGCCACCGGCGCCGAGGGCATCGGCCTGTTCCGCACCGAGATCGCCATGCTGGCCCGCGGTGCTGTGGTGGATACGCAAGAGCAGGCCGCCGTCTATGCAAGGGTGATAGACGCCGCCGGCGATCGCCCGGTGATGTTCCGCACGCTCGATCTCGGCGGAGACAAGCTGCTGCCGGGCAGCCCGCCGCCGGAGGAGGAGAATCCGGCGATGGGCTGGCGCTCGCTGCGCATCGGGCTGGATCGTCCGGCGTTGCTGCGCCGCCAGTTGCGCGCGCTGCTGCTTGCAGCCGCCGGCCGCCCTCTGGCGGTGATGTTTCCGATGGTGGCGACCGTCGCCGAGTTTCGCGCTGCCAAGGGCTTACTGGTGGCCGAGGCCGCCCGCGTGCGCCCAGCGCCGGCCGCGCTGTCCATTGGCACGATGCTCGAAATCCCCGCCTTGATGTGGCAGTTGCCGGCCTTGCTCAGGGAGTGCGACTTCATCTCGGTCGGCACCAACGACCTGATGCAGTTCCTGTTCGCCGCCGATCGCAGCGCGCCTCTGCTGGCCAACCGCTACGACCTGCTGTCGCCGCCGGTGCTCGACCTCATCGCCGACCTGGTCGCCAAGGCCGGCGCCGCCGGCGTGCCGGTCTCGGTCTGCGGCGAGGCGGCCTCCCGCCCGCTGGAGGCTATGACCCTGGTCGGCCTCGGCGTCGGCACGCTGTCGATGCCGGCCTCCGGCATCCTGCCGGTGAAGGCGCTGCTGGCCGAGCTGGACCTCGCTGCATTCCGCCCCTTCCTGGCCTCGATCCGCCGCAGTGCCGCGGGTGCGGCCAGCGTACGCGAGCCGATCGCCACCTGGGCGCGGGAACGATCGCTGCCGGTATAGATACGGATACATGATCTGCAGCATTTCTTGCGTTTATTAGAACCGCCTCCCAGTCTAATATTGCGATAGCGAATCTTATCGCATCGCGACGCAAGAGGGAGTTGAACATGGACCGCCCATTCGCGACACGTCTGCTTGCGCCCCTTCTTCTCCTCTGCCTCGCGTCCGCCGCGGCAGCGCAGACCCAGCAGGGCATTTCCATGCAGCGTTTCGCGATCGTCATTACCGTGCAGCCGGACGCCAGCTACCAGATC
>JAYTHH010000486.1:0-23305 GCA_043732745.1 Rhodospirillales bacterium | reverse complement strand
TGAGCCTGCAACTCCCCGATGGTGAGGCCATAACCCGCCATCCTGCTCAAACCTTCATGGCGAAGGTCATGCATCCGCAACCCCTTCACGCCTGCACGTGTGCGAGCAATCGCCCATCGGTTGCTGGCTTTGGTCTGGTCCATCCGAATCAATGGGCGATCATGTTCGATGTCGGCACCTTCCAACAAGGAGTCGATGACCCCTTGGGCCTTGGTGCTCAACACAACCCGCCTCGGATGGCCGTTCTTGCTATCGGGGCGTTCCACGTATCGAGCTCCACGGACGCGAATGATTTGACTCGGCCTAACGTCCAGAATTTCCCCCAACCTCATGCCTGTCTCAATCGCCAAGGTGAACACCGCAACCATCAAGGTGGCATCATTTCCCGCCTGTAATGCGGAAATCATCCGTTCTTCCTCGCCCTTGTCTTCCTCCTGTGCACCATCTTCCAAACGCCTGTGACGGCCCGCAGGTGCCTGAGGCAAGGCGCAGGGCGTTACGGGGTTCTCCAAATCCAGCAAACCCCAGCCTCCTCCGTTGCCTCCTGGACGAGGCAATGACCTCGCCAACCGATACAGGGCAGACAACAGCATGACCTCGTTCCTGACGGTCGTGGGGGCTCTGCCTGAGGCGATTCGGCCGTCGATGTGTTGCTGGATTTGTCCAGGAGTGACTCGGTCCAACCGTGTGTCGGCTATCTCCCGCTTCCTCCAAGCGTTGATAAGAACGGTCTCTTGCTTCTCACCCTTCTTGGTGACCGTGACGGTATCGCGGTAATGCTTCAAGGCCTTGCCCAGCGTCCACGATGGACTCGGCTCCTTCCCAAGGTCACCCAACGCCAACGCGAGGGTCTTGGCATCTTTCTCGATAACCCTTTCGTGCATCCAGTCCTCGGCCTTGAACGGCCTGACGGGTGACTCGTTGGTGATTGCTGACTCGACATTCCTCGCCCAGCCCTTGGCGTCCGCCGATGCTCCAAAGGTCCGCGCAAGCTCATAACCCTTCATGCGAATGATGGCCTGCCAGCGGATACCTTTGGTTTTGCTCGGGACTTTCTTGATGACGGGCATAATGGGTTTCCTATATGGAAACCTTGCTGGATTCCCTTGGTGTGATGAGATTGTGATAAGAGTAACACCGACGTGCCAAAATGCCAATTAAGTCAACGCGTCACGAACGCACTCGAAAACCGTTGTAGGTGCATAGCCTACCGTGGGTTCGAATCCCACCCTCTCCGCCAAACGCATAAACTTTTGGTTTTGTTGGGTATTTTTTGGCAAAATCGGTTTGTGTCACACCCTATTGATGCGCGGGACGCCACCTTTTTAGCCTCCGTTATCCGACGCCGTGTTGTGTTCAGCGACAATCGGGACGCCAGCCTTCGGCGAATTTCTTGGGAGACGCCACTATGAAAACTCGCGCCGCTGTGGCCCGTCAGGCAGGAACGCTTTTGAGTCTGGAGACCGTTGACCTGGAGGGGCCGCGCGAGGGCGAGGTTTTGGTGGAGATCAAGGCGACTGGGATTTGTCATACCGACGAGTTCACATTGTCGGGCGCCGATCCGGAGGGGATTTTTCCATCCATTCTGGGGCATGAGGGTGCGGGAGTGGTGGTGGATGTCGGGCGGGGCGTGACTTCGCTTTCAAAGGGGGATCACGTTATTCCGCTTTACACGCCGGAGTGCCGGAACTGCGAGTATTGCCTCTCTCGCAAAACCAATCTTTGCCAGAAGATTCGGATCACGCAGGGGCGAGGGGTGATGCCGGATGGGTCCAGCCGGTTCTCGTGCGATGGGCAACCCATTATGCATTACATGGGGACTTCGACGTTTTCGAATTTCACTGTGGTTCCGGAGATTTCGCTGGCGAAGATCCGCGAAGACGCGCCGTTCGACAAGGTTTGTTATATCGGCTGCGGGGTGACGACCGGGATCGGGGCGGTGATCAATACGGCGAAGGTGGAGCCGGGGGCGCGGGCGGTGGTGTTCGGGCTGGGCGGCATCGGGCTGAACGTGGTGCAGGGGCTACGCATGGTGGGTGCGGAGCAGATTGTGGGGGTTGACCTCAATCCCGGGCGGCGGGCGATGGCTGAGAAGTTCGGGATGACCGATTTCGTCAATCCGGCCGAGGTGGAGGGGGATTTGGTGCCTTACCTCGTTGATCTGACCAAGGGTGGTGCGGATTATACATTCGAGTGCATCGGCAATGTGAAGGTTATGCGCCAGGCGTTGGAGTGTGCGCACAAGGGCTGGGGCAAGTCGGTGGTGATCGGGGTGGCGCCATCGGGGGCGGAGATTTCGACGCGGCCGTTTCAGTTGGTGACAGGACGGGTTTGGATGGGCTCGGCTTTTGGCGGGGCGCGGGGGCGGACGGATGTGCCGCGGATTGTTGATTGGTACATGGATGGAAAGATCAACATCGATGATCTCGTGACGCATGTGATGCCGTTCGAGAAGATCAACGAGGGGTTCGAGCTGATGCGGCGGGGGGAGAGTATTCGAGGCGTGGTAACGTTTGGTTAAGGTTGGGCGATTAAGGTGGAGGTGCCCAACGTTGTCGCGTTATACGGAGCCCCAGACGTCCATCGCGACTTCGACGCAGCGTTCGAATTTCCACCATTGCTGGTCTTCTGTGGAGAGATTTCCTTCTGCAGTGCTGGCGAAGCCGCGTGGGGGCTGAGGGCGAGTTGCTCAAGGGGGAGGAACTTTGAGGCGGCGTCCAGGCAATGTTTGAGGTCGTCGGAGGATTCGAGTTCGACGGTGAAATGCCAGTAGGCGCGGCGGTATTCAGCGTCCGTGGCGGCGCGCAGGCCGATGCTTTCCTGTTTGGATATGGTCTGGCGGATGCAGACATGGTCGGCGCGGAACGGGGTGCGGGTGCGGGCCGGGATTGCAACTGATGTGGACACGGCGTGTTCATCCGTCTGTTGATCAGAATTGGCAAGCCGGGCAAACTGGCAAGCTGACCAACCGCCCGTGGCGGTAGACCAGCGGCCTCGAAGCGACTATTCCCAGCGTGGCTTTTGCCGCAGTCAGATCTGGACCAACGCCGCGCATGTTCCTCTCTCCTTTGCTCGCCACCGTCGTCACGCGTGCCTGCCAGCGCGCTGGCGTGACAGTTCTGCTGGGCGTGATGGTGGGGGCGCTCTGTCTGTGGGCCGCCGCCACCCGGCTTGGCGTGTCCACCGACACGGACCAGTTATTCGCGCAGACGCTGCCGTGGCGGCAGCACGACATCGAGTTCAACAAGGCGTTTCCGCAGTTCAAGGACCTGCTGGTGGCGGTGGTGGACGGTGTTTCGCCTGAGGTGGCCGAGCAGACGGCGATCGATCTGGCGGCGGCGCTGTCGCAGGATCACGCGCATTTTTCAAGTGTGCGGAGGCCCGACGCGTCACCGTTCCTGGAACAGAACGGGCTGCTGTTTCTCGACCCAAAGCCGTTGGGGGAGCTGCTGGACAGCACGATCGACAGCCAGCCGTTTCTGGGCCAGCTTTCTGCCGATCCATCGGCGCGCGGCCTGTTTGCGGCGCTGGGGCTGATCGGGCTGGGGTTGGAGAAGGGCCAGGCGGATCTGGCCGGATTCACGCCGGCGCTGAATGCGTTTCACACGGCTTTGTCGGGCGCGATCGAGGGCAAACCGCAGCCATTGTCGTGGCAGACGTTACTGGCGGGAGCGCTGACCAAGCAGGCCGGACCTTATCGGTTCGTGCTGGTGAAGCCGATGCTGAACTACGACGCATTGGAGCCAGGCGGGCAGGCCAGCGACGCGCTGCGCGAGGCAGCAACGAAGTTGAAGTTCGTGCAGGCCGGTCTCGCGCATGTTCGCCTGACAGGGGATGTGGCGCTGGCCGACGAGGAGTTCGCCACCGTGGCGCAGGGGGCCGCCATCGGAACCGTCGGCAGCCTGGCGCTGGTTCTGGTTTGGCTGACCTTGGCGGTACGGTCGTGGCGACTGGTTGTGCCGATTTTGATGACATTGGTGCTCGGACTGCTGATGACCACCGGATTCGCGGCGATCGTTGTGGGCAAGCTGAACCTTGTTTCCGTCGCTTTCGCGGTGCTGTTCGTGGGTATTGCGGTGGACTTCGCGATTCAGTTCAGCGTGCGGGTGCGGGAGATGCGGCTTCTGACCGACTCGACCGAAGCGGCACTGCAGGAGACGGCGCGTCGGGTGGGGCCGCAGATTATGGTGGCGTCGCTGGCGACGGCGGCGGGCTTCCTGGCCTTCGTGCCGACCGATTTCAGTGGCGTGGCGGAATTGGGACTGATCGCAGGTTTCGGCATGCTGTTCGCCTTTGCCTGCACGCTGATCTTCCTGCCGGCTTGCCTCACCTTGTTCCACCCGCGCGGGGAACAAGGTGAGATCGGGTTCGCCTGGGGCAGCAAGGTAGAGCTTGCCTTGCGCTCCCGCGGCCGGCTGGTGCTGGGCCTTGCCGGTCTGGTAGGCATCGCCGGTTTGGTGCTGTTGCCGCGGCTGGATTTCGATAGCGACCCGCTGCACACGAAGGATCCCCATACCGAGGCGATGCGGACGCTTCATGATCTGATGGAAGACCCGCTCACCAATCCCTATTCGATCGACATCATCGCCCCCAATATCGCCGCAGCCGACGCGCTTGTGGTGAAACTGAAGGCCCTGCCGCTGGTGGCGGACGTGCTGACATTGTCCAGCTTCGTGCCGACCGAGCAGGCGCCTAAAATGGCGTTGCTGGCGGATGCCGCCAACATTCTGTCGTCCACGCTTGCCAAGCGCACGCCACCGGCGCCAGTGCAGCCCAGCGATATCAGGCTGGCCGCGATCGCAGCGCTTTCACAGCTTGAACGGAGCGGCACCGGCCCTGCGGCCGCGCCGATCCAACCGATCATCGCTGATCTGCGCGCGTTGGCTGTAGCGCCGGATGCCACTTTGATGGCGGTCAATGCGTCGCTCACGCGGTTCCTGCCGCTTCAACTCGGGCGGCTGCGGACGGCGTTGAACGCGCATCCCGTCACCGCTTCGGACATTCCGCCGGATGTCGCCGTGGATTGGCGGCTGCCGGATGGACGCGTTCGGGTGCAGGTGCTGAGCAAGCCGGCTGCGCGGGACAGTGCGGGGCTGCACGCCTTCGTGGCTGAGGTCCGCACAGTGGCCCCGAACGCTGCCGGCTCTGCGGTGACCATCGTGGAGACCGCCGGCACCATCACGCATGCCTTTATCACCGCCGCTATCGGGGCAGTGATCGCTATCGCCCTCCTGTTGTTCGTGGTGCTGCGTCGGGTGTTGGATGTGGTGCTGGTGCTGGCGCCGCTGATACTGTCGGCGCTGGCCACAGTGATTGTGGCAGTGCTGCTGCCGTTGCCACTGAATTTTGCCAACATCATCGCGTTGCCGCTGCTGTTGGGCGTGGGCGTGAGTTTCAATATCTATTTCGTGATGAACTGGCGGGCTGGCGCCACCGCCTATCTGGGAACCGCCACCGCACGGGCCATTCTGTTCTCGGCGCTAACCACCGCCACGGCATTCGGATCGCTGGCGCTGAGCGCGCATCCGGGAACGGCGAGCATGGGGGATTTGCTGTTGCTGAGTCTGGGGTCGACGTTGTTGGTGACTCTGATGGTCATGCCGCCTTTGTTGGGTGCGATCCCACCATAAGCGGGCGCGGCCTCGGGTCAGTTCTTGGCGAAATGATGGGCTTCGGCCACCTCACGTGTTCCGTGTTCAGTGGCCGCCTTCCAGGTAGGCTGCGCGTATCTCTGGGCGGGCCAGGAGTTCCGAGCCGGTGCCGGCCATGGTGATCAGGCCGTTCACCAGCACGTAGCCGCGATGTGCCAGCCGTAGCGCCTGGAAGGCGTTCTGCTCCACCAGCAGCACCGTAAGGCCCGTGCTGCGGTTCAACTCCCGAATGGCGGAAAAGATCATTTTCACGATGAGGGGTGCCAGACCCAGGCTTGGCTCGTCCAGCAACAAAAGTTTCGGCCGGCTCATCAACGCGCGGCCGATCGCCAGCATCTGCTGCTCGCCGCCGGACAGTGTGCCGCCGCGCTGCTCTCGGCGTTCGCGCATGCGCGGGAACAGGGTGAATACCTGCTCCATCGTTTCTCTGGCTTCCTCGGCCGGCCGGCCGTGGGCGCCCATCAGCAGGTTTTCATACACCGACATGCGCGGGAAAATGCGCCTTCCCTCCGGCGACTGGGCGATGTCGCGGCGCATGATATCGTGCGTGGGCATGCGGGTGATGTTGTTGCCGTCATAGGTGATGATGCCGTTGCGCGCCCTGGGCGTGCCACAGATCGTCATCATCAACGTGGATTTGCCGGCCCCGTTGGCGCCGATCAGCGTCACGATCTCGCCGGAGTTCACCACCAGGTCGATCCCCTTCAGCGCCTGGACCGAGCCGTAGAACGCGGTAACGCCGTGCAGTTCGAGAAGGGCGCTCATGCGGCTTCTCCTTCGTCCAGGCCTTCGTCGCCCTCGCCGAGATAGGCGGCAATGACGTGGGGGTCGTTGCGGATATGCTCGGGCGTGCCATCCGAGATTTTCTTGCCGTGGTCCAGCACCACAACGTGGTCGGAAATCCGCATCACCACGCCCATGTCGTGCTCGATCAGCAGGATGGAGCAGCCATCGGCACGGATGCTCCGCAGCAGCACGGACAGCTCGTCCGACTCACGCGGGTTGAGGCCGGCCGCCGGCTCGTCTAGGCAGAGCAGCCGCGGCCTTGTGCACATGGCGCGGGCGATCTCCAGCCGTCGTTGCGCCCCGTAGGGGAGGCTGCCAGCGGGTTCGTCGGCACGCTCGATGAGGCCCACCCGTCCCAGCCACTGCTTCGCCAGATCCAGCGCGGTAAATTCCAGACTGCGATAGCCGCCGAGGCCAAAGACTGCCAGCAGGCCGCTGGCGACATTGGGCATCACCGTGTTGTGCTGCGCCACCAGCAGGTTCTCCAGCACCGTCATGCCCTGGAACAGCCGGATGTTCTGGAAGGTGCGGGCCACATGGGCGCGCCGCGTTATCTCGTGGCCAGGCATCCCCGCCAGCTCGAAATCGCCGATGGGATGATGCAACGCGAGCTTTCCGGAGCTGGGCCGGTAGAACCCGGTGATGCAGTTGAACACCGTGGTCTTGCCGGCGCCGTTCGGCCCGATCAGCGCAGTAATCTCGCCCTGCCGCACCTCGAACGACACGGCATCGACGGCGGTGAGGCCGCCGAAGCGCATGGTGAGAGCCTCGACCGTTAATAGAGCCGCCATCAGCCGTGCCCCTGGCTGACCATTTCGGCCGATATCAATTTCGACCTTCCCAGCGACACTGACGGCTCACGGCCCGACACCAGGCCGCGCGGCCGCACCACCATCACCACCACCAGCGCCACGCCGAAGATCAGCATGCGATATTCGGCAAAGTCGCGGAACATCTCGCCGCCACCGATCATCACGATGGCGGCCAGCGCCACGCCCAACTGGCTTCCAAGGCCGCCCAGCACCACAATGGCGAGAATAATCGCCGATTCGATGAACGTAAAGCTTTCCGGGCTGATGAAGGCCTGGCGGGTCGCGAAGAATGCACCGGCGAAACCGCCGAAGCCGGCGCCGATCGCGAAGGCCGTGAGCTTTGTCACCGTCACGTTGATGCCCAGCGCGCGGCAGGCGATCTCGTCCTCCCGCAGGGCTTCCCAGGCGCGCCCCAAAGGCAGCCTTCGCAGGCGCCTGGACACCCAGTTGGTCAGCAGCGCGAGGCCCAGGATGATGTAGAACAGGAAGGCCACGCGGTAGGTGACGTTCGGCTCGATGCCGAAGAATGCGGTAAAACTCCCCTCCCCGCCGCCTGCGGTGAAGGTCAGGCCGAACAGGGTCGGGCGCGGAATATTGGAAATACCGTTCGGCCCGCCGGTGAGCGACGTGAAGTTCAGCAGCACCACGCGGATGATCTCGCCGAACGCCAGGGTCACGATGGCCAGGTAGTCGCCGCGCAGCCGCAGAACAGGAAAGCCGAGCAGCACGCCCCAGAACGCAGCGAGCACGCCGGCCAGCGGCAGGCAGGTCCAGAAGCCGAGGCCAAAATTCTGTGCCAGCAACGCGTAGGAATAGGCGCCGACTGCGTAGAACGCGACGTAGCCGAGGTCGAGCAGGCCCGCGAGGCCGACCACGATGTTCAGCCCCCAGCCCAGCATGATGTAGGTCAGCACCAAAATGCCGATATCGATGACGTAGCGGCTGCTGTAGAGCGGCATCGTGATCGCCAGGATCAGCATCACCGGCCCGAGATAACGGCCCAGCCCGGAAAGCCACGACGGCCCGTGTTTCGCTGAAGCGGAGGGGATACGCGCCTTCCACAGCACCAGCGCGAATCTGCTCACAAAGGTCAGCCCGACCAGAATGGCCACGCTGGTGGGGCGGGCGAGGAGTTCCAGCTTGCCGTCATTGCCGACATTCGTCTTGAGGCCGACCATCGCGCCGAACAGGCCGAGCGCCACCAAGGCGGAGAGGAACGCATCGCGCAAGGCGGTGCGGAAAACCGGGTTCATACCTTCTCCACGTCTGCACGGCCAAGCAGCCCGGTGGGCATGAAGATCAGCACCACGATCAGCACCGAGAACGCCGCCACATCCTTGTATTCGACGGTGGCGTAGCCGGACCAGAAGCTCTCGATCAACCCGATCGCCAGCCCGCCGATCACGGCCCCTGGCAGCGAGCCCACGCCGCCCAGGACGGCCGCGGTGAACGCCTTGGTGCCGGCGTTGAAGCCGATATAGAAATTGATGGAGCCATAATACATTAGGAACAACATGCCGGCGACGGCGGCCAGCGCGGCACCGATGACGAAGGTGAGACTGATCGTGCGGTCCACATCGATGCCGAGCAGCGCCGTCATCTTCATGTCCTGCTCACAGGCACGCATGGCCCGGCCGAGCGAGGTTTTCGTCACCAGCCAGGTGAAGACTGCCAGAAGCGACAGCGTGACCAGCACGATGACGATCTGCATCCATGTCAGCTGCACAACGAACCCGTCCTGCTCGAAGATGTTGAAGCCGCCGGGAATGATCTCGGGCAGGTTCTTGTCGCGCGCGCCTTGGGCCACCTGGCTGAAATTCTGCAGCGCGATGGACATGCCGATGGCGCTGATCAACGGCGCCAGGCGGAACGATCCCCGCAAAGGCCGATAAGCAATTCGCTCGATCGTCCAGCCATACAGGGCTGCGATGGCGGCGGCGAAGACCAGAGTGATCGCCAAGGCCAGCGGCACTGAGGTGATACCCAATGCCGCAAGCGCCGTCAGCGCAATCAGCGACAGGAAGGCCCCGATCATAAACACGTCGCCATGGGCGAAGTTGATCATGCCGATGATGCCATAGACCATCGTATAACCCACGGCGATCAGGCCATAAATCAGGCCGAGAGTGACACCGTTGATGAGTTGCTGTAGCGCGTAGGCCAAGGTCGCTCCGATTCCGACAACTGGCGCTCATTACCATCATGGGATGGAGCCATGCGCAAGCCGCGCGGCAGACGACGCTAAAGGCTTCCCAAACCGGCCCGGCATTGCTACACACCCGCTTTCGCCGTGATGCCCTGGCCTCACACCGCGACCGGGCGGGCACTTAGCTCAGTTGGTAGAGCAGCTGACTCTTAATCAGCGGGTCGAAGGTTCGAACCCTTCAGTGCCCACCATTGCCACGAATGAGACTCCAAAATCGGGCTCGCCGGCCGAAGCGGCATTTGATCCGGACGATATCGCTCTAACGTCGGGTTGCATCCCGCGGCACTCCCGACCTGAAAATCGTCACGCGCAGCCCTCTCGAAGTCGGTTTGGTCGAAACCGCATCCCGCGTGCTGCCGGGGGGGGTGGATTTGGCAATCTTGCCTCTGACATCGTCATCCGCGAAGGGCGCAGAGGGCGGGTGTGGGATGAGAGCGGGCGGGTATATGTTGATTTTCTGCTGGGCTCCGGCCCCATGTTGGTGGGCCATGCGCATCCCGATGTGACCGAGGCGGTGCTAGCGCAGGTGAAGCTGAGCACAACGTTCTTTGCTAACAACCGCCACGGCATCGCGCTCGCCGAGGCTATCGTGGAAGCCGTTTCCTGTGCCGAGCAGGTTCGTTTCGCCAGCAGCGGCACCGAGGCGGACATGTATGCGATGCGGCTGGCCCGCGCGCATCGCCGGCGGGCGCGGATTTTGAAATTCGAGGGCGGCTACCATGGCATGAGCGATCATGCGCTCATGAGCCTCGCGCCCAAGAATCCGGGCAATTTCCCTCAGGCGACGCCAGCTTCCTCCGGGATCCCCGCTCGCGTGCGTGACGAGATGCTGATTGCCCCGTTCAACGATCTCGTCGCCGTGGAGGCGCTGATCCGGGCGCATCACGACGAGCTGGCGGCTGTCATCATAGAGCCGTTGCAGCGGATCATTTCGCCGGCGCCGGGCTTTCTGAAAGGCCTGCGCCGCATCACCGCCGAATATGGCATTGTGCTGATCTTCGATGAGGTGGTCACAGGGTTTCGGTTCGCCTATGGCGGCGCGCAGGAATATTACGGCGTGACGCCCGATCTGTGCACGCTGGGCAAGGTGTTAGGCGGCGGCTTTCCGCTGGCCGCCATTGCCGGGCGGGCCGGCAATGGTGCATTTCGACCAGGCGCTGGCCGGCGATGATGGGTTCCTGCTGCAGATCGGCACGCTGTCGGGCAATCCGGTGGCATCGGTGGCGGGGCTCGCGTCGCTGGAGATCCTGCGTCGGCCTGGGGCCTATGAGACGATCTTCGCCACCGATCTCGAGTTATCGCTGCGTGCTGCGCGGCAATGCGGATCTGGCGCGGCGGCTCAACGTCAAACTACGCGCCCGCGGCATCATGAACGGTGACACCAAGTGTTACGTGTCGCTGGCGCATGATGCGGCCGATATCGCGCATACCGTCACCGCGTGGTCGGGCGCGTAACACCAACACAAATACCGCGACCACAGAGGCTATGTGCGGCATCGCGCGCGCCAAGGCCGGCCCCGGCATCACGACCGAAGGCATGACCGCGGCGCAAGGAGCGTCGCTGAAAAACTCTGGCGGAAGTGGCGCGCCGGTGGTCAGTCCAGGTTCATGAGAACACGATTGGTGTCTTGCTCAGCGAACTCGGCCTGACCTGGCTCCAGCCCATCCCCGGGCGACGGACGTTGCCCCCAGAGAAATCGAAACCACCTGAATGACAATAATGGAGAGTACTGTCATGCGGGGCGGACCAACAGGGTTACATGCGGTCTCCGCGGGCTTTGCCTTGTTTTTTCTTTCATCGATCGCGAATACCGCCGGTGGAGCGGATGCCGATTCCAGACTTGGTCAGCACCTGTTCGAACAGCAATGTCAACTCTGCCATGGCGCGGCGGGGGGTGGTGGGCTAGGGCCGAACCTGGAGGGAATCGTTGGTCGCAGATCGGGCGCAGCGGCCTTCGGCTATTCCCAGGCGATGCAGCACACCGATCTGGTTTGGACCGGCGAACTGCTTGGCCGATACCTCGCCAACCCCGCCGCGCTCGTCCCGGGCACAAGCATGGTAGTGCGCGCCGGCGACGAGCAGGCCCGTCGGGACCTGATCGCCTATCTCGCCACACTGCGGAATGACCCCATGGCGACGGCGGCGTCCATCCGTGTCGTCCCGCCGCCGGGGAGGCCAGGGGGGCTGCTCGCCGGCCATGCGGCATTCGGAGACTGGCAGACCGACGCACCTGGCGTGCGACGCCGGATCACCGTCGCGGATCTGCCGCAACCTTTCGCCACACCGTCCAGCGGCAACAGCCCGCGGGTGATTTCGCGGCCGGCCGGGGCAGCGTTGCACGTGCCGGACGGGTTTCGGGTGGACCTGTTCGCTGACGGTTTGGAGAATCCTCGCCTGCTGCGGGTTGCCCCGAATGGCGACGTGTTCGTGGCAGAAACCGCGTCAGGCCGGATCCGTGTGCTTCGCCAGACCGACGGCAAGGTGACCCAGCGCCAGGTCTATGCCGACGGCCTCGATGCGCCATTCGGCATCGCGTTCTATCCGCCCGGCCCAAACCCCGAGTTTATCTATATCGCAGAGAACAACGCCATCCTGCGCATTCCCTATCGTAACGGCGATATCCGGGCGCGAACAAAGCCCGAGACGGTTGTGCCACGGCTGACCGCCGGCAACGGCGGCCACTCCACGCGCGATATCGTGTTTTCACCCGATGGCGCCAGGATGTTCGTCTCCGTGGGCTCCGCCACCAACGTGGCGACTGGCATGGGCGAAAAGCGGGGCGACGCGTTGCAGGCCTGGACGAGTACGCACGCGCTGGGCGCGGCCTGGGCCAACGAGGAGAACCGCGCCGCGGTGCTGGCGTTCTCGCCCGATGGCACGCACGGGACCGTGTTCGCCACCGGCCTGCGCAACTGCGTGGGGATGGCGGTGCAGCCGGGCTCGGGCGCGTTGTGGTGCTCCACCAACGAACGTGACGGATTGGGTGACAATCTGGTGCCGGACTACATCACGCGCGTACGCGAAGGCGGCTTCTATGGTTGGCCCTGGACCTATCTTGGCGACCACGAAGACCCCCGCCTGCGCGGCCAGCGACCCGATCTCAAGGGACGCGCGACGGTGCCGGACGTGCTGATCCAGCCGCATTCGGCGTCGTTGCAGATGGCGTTCTACGACGGCACCGCGTTTCCGGCGGCATATCGCGGCTTCTTCGCCGCCGAACACGGCTCGTGGAATCGGTCCAAGCGCACCGGCTACAAGGTGGTGCGCGTGATTCTGGATGCACGGGGCAATCCGACCGGAGAATATGAGGACTTTCTGACCGGCTTCGTGGCGAATGACAGCGCTGTGTGGGGACGGCCGGTGGGCGGGGCGGTGGATCGGGACGGTTCTTTGCTGGTCAGCGAGGATGCCAACGGGACGATCTGGCGGGTAAGCTACGTGGCGAAGTGACACGCCACCTGTGCACCGCCCACGCTGCGCCATTCCGGCTCGACATTGCGGCATAGATCGACCGCTATCGGGCAGCGCGTGTGGAAGCGGCAGCCGGATGGCGGGTTGGCTGGGTTCGGGATTTCTCCCTTCAGCGGCACCCGGGATTTGGCGCGCTGGGTGATAGGGTCGGGGTCGGGCACCGAGGCAAGCAACGCTTTGGTGTAGGGGTGGCGCGGGGTGGCGAATAGCTCGGCGGTGGGGGCGAGTTCGGCAAGGTGGCCGAGATACATCACCGCCACACGATCGCAGACATGGCGGACGACGGACAGGTCGTGCGAGACGAACAGGATGGCCATTTTCAGGCGGGATTGAAGATCCACCAGCAGGTTCAGAATCTGCGCACGGACCGAGACATCCAGTGCGCTGACGGGTTCGTCGCAGACCAGCAAATCCGGGCGCAGCGCCAAAGCGCGGGCGATGACGACGCGTTGACGTTGGCCGCCGCTGAACTGGTGGGGCATTCGGTTGGCGTGCTCGGGGCGCAGGCCGACCTCTTCGAGCAGGGCTCCCACGCGGGCGCGCAGGACGGCGCCGGTGGCCAGGCCACGGACCAGCAGCGGTTCGCCAATGGCGGCGCCGATTTTCATCCGTGGGTTCAGCGAGGTCGCGGGGTCCTGAAAGACCATCTGTACGTTGGCCCGCATGTCGCGCAGAGCGGCACGGTTGGCACCTACGACCTGGCGTCCCTGGATCTCGATGCTGCCGCCGGTGGCAGCAACCAATCCCACCACGGCGTTAGACAGGCTGGATTTGCCGCAGCCGGATTCTCCAACCAGGCCGAGGGTTTCGCCGGCGGCAATGTCGAGCGACACGCCATCCACGGCGCGGACGGGGAGGCCCTTTCGGCCGGCGAAATGGACGTGGAGATCTCGGATCGCAAGGACCGGCTTCATGTTGCGTGCCAGCAGGCGACTTCGCAATCGCCGAGCGGGCGCAACGGCGGGGTTTCGTTGACGCAATGCGCATCGGCCTGCGGGCAACGGCTGGCGAAGCGGCAGCCGGGGCCGAACTCCAGGGGGGTGGGCACACGGCCGGGGATCACCGCGAGCGGGGATTTCGGCGCATCCGACAGGCGGGGCACGGAGGCCAGCAAAAGCTGCGTGTAGGGATGGCGGGGCTGTGCGAAGATGCTGTGCACAGGTCCGGTCTCGGCGATGCGGCCCGCGTACATCACGGCCACGCGGTCGGCGATATCGGCGACCACGCCGACATCATGGGTGATGAGCAGCACCGCCGTACCGCGCTCATGGGCGAGAATGCGCAGCAGGTCCAGGATCTGGGCCTGGATTGTGACATCGAGCGCGGTGGTGGGCTCGTCGGCCAGAAGGAGTTGGGGACGGGCGATCAGGGCCGAGGCGATGACCACGCGCTGGCACATGCCACCGGAGAGCTCGAATGGGTATTGGTCGATCCGGCGGACGGGGTCGGCGATGCCGACTTCGTCGAGCATGCGCAGCACGGCGGGGCGCGCTGATCTTGCAGTCTGGCGCAGGGCTTCGGCGATCTGGGTGCCGATGGTGGACAGCGGATCCAACGCGGCCTGCGGCTCCTGGAAGATCATCGACAGCCGCTGGCCGCGCATCGCCTGCATCTGGCGTTCGGAGATCGTGGAAAGGCTTTTGCCGGCGAGGCTGACGTCGCCTCCGGTTTGGCTGATGGCGCTGGGCAGCAGGCGCATCACGGCGGCTGCTGTGATGGACTTGCCGCAGCCGGATTCACCGACCAGGGCCAGCACCTCGCCGGCATCAACCCGGAGGTTGATACCATCCACCACCGGCACACCGGCGATGGACAGAGACAGGTTGTCGACTTCGAGGACGGGTGTCACGGATTGGTGGCAGGCGGTTGGTAGGTGCCGATGGAGTTGCCCCCGTCGACGGCCAGCGTGGCGCCGGTGATGAAGGAGGCCGCCTGCGAGCAAAGATACAAAACGGCACTGGGGGTGTCGTCAGGCTCGGAATTGCGGCCGAGTGGGATGCGCGCCGTCATGCGGGCGACGTAGTCCAGCGGCAGGTGCGAAAAATCGCTGCCAGGCGCGAAGCCGGGTTCCACAACGTTGACGCGGATCTTATGCGGGGCGAGTTCGAGCGCCTGGCCCTTGGACAGGCGTTCGAGCGCCGTCTTGGACATGCAGTACGGCACCGAGCCGCTGGGCATCTGCCGCGCGGCGCCTGAGCCGATGTTGATGAAGGAGCCTTGCACGCCCTCGGCGACCATCAGCCGCGCCATCGCCTGGGTAACGAGAAAGGGCGCACGGACGTTGACGTTCATGATCCGGTCGAATTCCGATTCTGCAAGGTCGATCAGCAATCCGGTGCGGGGATAGACGCCGGCATTGTTGATGACGATATCGGGTGATTTCCAATGCGATGCCACGAAGGCGGCAAGATCGGCGATCGACGAGGACTGCTCGAGATCGGTGGTGTGCAGCAGCGTGGTGGCGGGATCGGCGCCGATGCGATTAACCACCGCGGGTAGCAGATCGCCGCGCATATCCGACAGGCAGAGCGTGGCCCCGGCACGGGCGAAGGCATCGGCGATCCAGCCGCCAAAGATGCCGGCGGCGCCAGTGATCACCACTTTTCTTCCAACAAACGAATCGGTCATGTTGCAGTTTCCTTCATCGAGATACGGCACGCGGGTCGAGCCGGTCGCGCAGCCAGTCGCCAGTGACGTTCACGCAGAGAACGACGAGGAAAAGGCACGCGCCGGGGAAAACCGTGAGCCACCAGGCGCGTTCGACGTATTGGCGTCCGGCCGCCATGATCGAGCCCCAGCTCGGCGCCGGCGGCTGGATGCCGAGGCCGAGGAATGAGAGCCCGGCCTCGAACAGGATCATCAGCCCGAACTCGCTGGTGGCAACGACCATGAGTGGGCCTGCGATGTTGGGCAGGATATGGCGCCAGAGGATGCGGGTGGGTTTGGCGCCGGCCATTTCTGCGGCGCGAATGTAGGGCAGGCTGGCGACCTGCAACGTCTGGCCATAGGCCACGCGGGCGTAGCGTGGCCAGCGGGTAAGGCCAAGCACGACGACAAGATTGAGAAAACCCGGCCCCAGGACGGCCACCGTCAGCACCGCCAGCAGAATGGCCGGGATGGACAGCATCGTGTCCACCAGCCGCATGATCACCACTGCCACCACGCCGCGATACCAGCCGGCGATCATGCCGAGCGCCGTACCCACAACGAGCGAGAGCGCCACCGCCACCACGGAGACGAGCAGGCTGACACGGGCGCCAAACAACACCCGGGAAAGCAGATCACGGCCGAGATCGTCGGTGCCCAGAACAAAGGTCCGCCCACCAAGCATGCTGCCGGGCGGCTTCAGCCGAAGCAGCAGCGATTGGCGCAGCGGGTCGAACGGCGACAACAACGGAGCCGCGAGGGCGGCAGCCACGAACAGCGCCAGCAAGGTGAGCACCACGATCATGCCGGCGGGGATGCGTCTCATGCGCCCATCCGGATGCGCGGGTCAATCGCGGCGTAGAGAAGATCGGCCAGCAGGTTGGTCATGATATAGACCAGCGAGACGAACAGCACGACGGCCTGGACGACGAGGAAATCCCGAGACTGGATCGACTGGATCGCCAACTGGCCGATGCCGGGCCAGGCGAAGACCGTCTCCACGATGACAGCACCTGCGAGTAAATTACCGATCTCCAGCGCCGCGATGGTCACCACCGGAACCGCCGCGTTGCGCAGCACATGTCGGAATACCGCCTGGCCGCGCGACAGGCCTCTGGCGCGCGCGGCGGTGACGTAGTCGCGCGACAGTTCGTCCAGCACGGCGATGCGGGTCATGCGGGCGAAGGTGGACATGGCGACGGCGCCCAAAGCGAGCGAGGGCATGACGAGGGCCGCGATGCCGTCGGCGCCGGAGGTGGGCAGCCAGCCGAGTGTTACACCGAACAGCAGGATGAGCAGGATACCGGACCAGAAGGTGGGCAGGCTTTGGCCGGCGAGCACGAAGCCGGCGAGTATCCGTTCCAGCCAGGTGCCGCGTGCCACAGCCATCAGGATCCCGGCGGGAATGCCGATGCCGATGGCGACGAGCAGCGATCCACAGGCCAGCGCCACGGTATAAGGTATCCGCTCGGCAACGATGCCCAGCACCGGCGCGCGCTGCACCAGCGATTCGCCGAGATCGAAGCGGAGGAGATCGCCGAGATAGGACAGGAACTGGATGGGCAACGGCCGGTCGAAGCCAAGCTGGTGGCGAAGTTCGTTGATCTGCTCAGCACTCGCACCTTCCGGTACCAGCAGCAAGGTTGGATCGCCGGACAGCCGCATAATAAAGAACACAATGGTCAGAACGCCGAAGCTCGCCAGCAGCGCCTGGCCGAAGCGTGCGGCGAGGTGACGTGTCATTCCCACTTCATGCCGTAGACGAAGAACGCCTCGTTGGCGGTGGGGGTGAATTTCAGCTCGCGCTTCATCAGGTAGATCGCCTCGTCCTGGAACAGGCCGATGCCGGGGACTTCCTCACGCAATATCTCAAAGGCGCGGCGATAGTGGCCGAGGCGTTTGGCTTCATCGAGCGTGGAACGGGCGGCGTCCACCTCGGCGTCGAATTCGGCGTTGCTGAACTTGGACCACACGCTGCCGGTGCGAAACAGCGGGAAAATCACGCCGTCGGCGTCCTGGCAGGCGCAGGACCAGCGTCCCTGGGACATGCTTCCGGCGTCTTCCGGCGTGCCGAGGCGGCGGCGCAGATAGGTCGGCTGGTCCACGACGGTAATGGTCATCTTCAGGCCTACATCGTCGAGCATCTGCTGGACCGCCTCGTTCAGGCGGCGGTCATAGACCGGCGAGGTCAGGAAGGTGATGGTGGCTCCCTCAGCGCCGGCTTCCTTGATCAGCGCGCGAGCGCGGGGCGGGTCGAACGGCCAGCCCTTTACATCTGCGACATAGCCGACATTGGCCGGCGTCAGCACGATGTTGGTGGGCTTGGCGTAGCCCTGCTGCAAAGCGTTGATGAGTGTGTCGCGATCGACGGCCATCGCGATGGCCTGGCGGACCCGCTTGTCCTTGGTGGGTCCGGCCAGCGCGTTGAGAAACAGATAGGCCACGCGCTCAGTGGCAATTGGCAAGACCTTCAGCGCGCGCTCGTTCTTCATCGCCACGGCGTCGTCCGGCGTCAGGCCGCGGGTGATGTCAGCGCGGCCGGTGCGCAGGTCGGCGATCCGCGTGGCGGGATCGGACACGGCGCGGAATGTGACGGTTTTGAAAAAGGGCTTGCCGCGCCAATAGGTGTCGTTGGCTTCCAGATTGGTCTGCACACCGCGCTGCCAGGATTTCAGCTTGAATGGACCGCTGCCGATGACGGCCTGGTTGAACGCAACGTCGCCCACCTTCTCCACATACGCCTTGGGGATAATCGAGAGTTTTACCAACTGCGCCAGCAGGGCCGGATACGGCGACTTCGTGTGTAATGTCACCTGATTGGGGCCGGTCACATCGGCCGAGGCGATCTGGTCGAACTGCGAAAGCTGCGGGCTTTTGAAGGCTGGATTGGTGATGCGACGAATACTGAACACCACGTCATCAGGTGTCAGCCTGCTGCCATCGTGGAACAGAATGTCGGAGCGCAGGTCGAAGACGATGGTGGTGTCGTCGGTGTAGCGCCAGGCCGTCGCCACCTGGGGCACGATCTTGCCGGACACATCACGCGTCAGCAGGTTGTCGAAGATGTTGCGGTAGATCGTGTAGCTATCAGTGTCCCACTGAATCTGCGGGTCCATGGTGGCGACATCGCCGGGCAGATCGACGGTCAGGCTGTCCTTTGGCTGCGCCCAGGCGGGGGCCGCGAACAGCAGGGCAAGGATCACGACGGCGATGTGGCGCATGGGAGGGCTCCTTGGGCAGACCCAGGGATCGTGACGCGCCGCCGGGCGCCATGCAACATCAAGAGCGGCCCGATCGGCGGGAGCACCGTCATCGGTGTTTTGGTGCGACGGGGCTTTCAGGCTTGCCAAGCGATACGACTTATTCGCTTTTCGACTCAATCCGCAGCACGTCGATCGGCACCAGCACGCCGTCGCGTTCCATGTGCCAGAACGTCCAGCCGTTGCAGGACGGGGCGTTCTGCACCTCGGCGCCCATCTTGTGGATCGAGCCCTGCGACGTGCCGACGCGCAGCGAGCCGTCGGCCACGACCGTGGCGGACACGCGGCGCATGCGGTCGTGCAGGATGGTGCCGGCGGGGAGCGACCCATTTTCCACGAAGCTGCCGAACGGGATGCGCACCGCCTCGCGCTTTGTGGGGGAGTGGGTGACGCCGTCCTCGCTGACCGGGCGGATGCGGCGCACGCGGCCAAGTGCGGCCTCCACATAGGCGGGATGGCGTTCGATGCCGATATAGTGGCGCGACAGGCGGCGGGCGACGGCGGCGGAGGTGCCGGTGCCGAGGAACGGGTCGAGCACGATGTCTCCGGGTTGGGTGGACGACATCAGGATGCGGTGCAGCAGGGCTTCCGGCTTCTGCGTGGGGTGCAGTTTCAGGCCGTGTTCGTTGCGCAGGCGCTCAGGGCCGGTACAGAGCGGGATGAACCAGTCGCTGCGCATCTGTTGGTCGTCGTTCAACGACTTCATGGCCTGATAGTTGAACTTGTAGCGGCTGTCCTGGCCGCGTGCCGCCCAGATGAGGGTTTCATGGGCGTTGGTGAAGCGGCGGCCACGAAAATTCGGCATCGGGTTGGATTTGCGCCAGATGATGTCGTTCAGGATCCAAAAGCCCAGCTCCTGCAGGATGGCGCCGATGCGGAAAATGTTGTGGTAGCTGCCAATCACCCACAGCGTGCCGTCCTTGCGCAGGATGCGGCGGCATTCGGTGAGCCATTCCACGCAGAACGCGTCGTAGGCGGCGTAGTCGGTGAACTTGTCCCAGTCGTCGTCTACGCCATCCACGAGGCTGTCGTTGGGGCGGCGCAGCTCCCCGCGAAGTTGCAGGTTGTAGGGCGGGTCCGCGAAGACGCAGTGCACCGAGGCGCTTGGCAGCATGCGCAGCATCCGCACGGCATCGCCGAGCAGAATCTGGTCAAGCGGCAATTCGCGCGTGATCTCCACTTGCAGCGGACGCTCCTGAATTCAGAATGATGGTGACGAACCCTGTGAGGCCACGTCAATCGTGACCTCGTCAATCGAGGGCGATGCGGCCAGCGCTTCGAGCAGGCGGCGCACGATGCCGAATTCGGTCCGGTGGTGGTTGGTGGGGCCGAAGCGGATCAGGGCCTCGACATGGATTTTGGTACCGTAGCCCGCGTTGGTTGCCCAGCCATAGGCGGGGTGGCGTTCATGGAGACGGGCCATGGCGCGGTCACGCACCACCTTGGCCACGATGGAGGCGGCGGCGATGGACAGGCTGATGCCGTCTCCGCCCACCACCGTTTGTGTGGGGCATGGCAGGCCAGGCTCCCGGTTGCCGTCCACCAGGGCGAAGTTTGGCTGCGGGTCCAGTCGGGCGAAGGCGCGGCGCATGGCCAGCATGCTGGCGTGCAGGATGTTGATCTGCAGGATTTCCGCCACGTTGGCCGCCCCCACGCCGATCTGTGCGCCCGAGGCAAGCAACGCCGCATAGGCGGCATCGCGCGCGGCGGGAGAGAGCATTTTCGAGTCGTCCAGCAGATCGGCCAGGCCTGCTGGCAGGCGCTTCGGCAGGACCACGCAGGCCGCCACCACCGGGCCTGCCAGCGGCCCGCGGCCAACCTCGTCCAGCCCTGCCACACGGCCTTGGAAACTGCGTTCGATGCTGCGGTCCGGGCGTGGGCGTGGGCGTGGGCGTGGGCGTGGGCGTTTGAGCGTGTTTTCGGTCATAGCCTTCATACTTTCGCGAACATTTCAAAACTATGGCTGAAAATGGAGATAACTTTCTGAATCGTACCAGGATTTGGTCTGAAAATGTTGCGCATGTCGCACCATCCTGTTACCTCGCCATGCCGTTCGTCGCACCCTGACCCGCCCCACTCCTGGAGAGCCGAGCCTATGTTGTCTGCACTGCAATCCCGTTGGGGCCAACTGATCCTCGGCATCGTCTGCATGATCATGATCGCCAACCTGCAATATGGCTGGACCCTGTTTGTCCTGCCGATCGACCAGAAATTCCACTGGGGACGGGCGGCCATCACCTGGGCGTTCACCATTTTCGTCCTTTGCGAAACCTGGCTGTTGCCGTTGGAAGGCTACGTGATCGACCGGATCGGCCCGCGTTTCACCGTCGGCGCCGGCGGCGTGTTGATCGGCGCGTCCTGGGTGATGAACTCCTACGCCGATTCGCTGCCATTGCTGTATGCGGCCGCGGCCGTGGGCGGCATCGGCGCCGGGTTCGTTTATGGCGCCACAGTGGGCAATGCGCTCAAATGGTTTCCGGACCGGCGCGGGCTGGCGGCGGGTCTCACGGCGGCGGGGTTCGGTGCCGGTGCGGCCGTGACGGTGGTGCCGATTTCGAACATGATCGCCAGCAGCGGCTATCAGGCGACGTTCCTGTTCTTCGGCCTGCTGCAGGGCGCCGCGGTGTTGATCGTGGCATTCCTGCTGAACGCGCCGCCGGGCAGTGCGCCAGGCCAAGCGACCTTGCTTTCGCCGGGCGGTATGAACGCCATGCGGTCGTCCCGGCTGCATGACATCACGCGCGACTATTCCCCGATGCAGGTCGCCCGCCAACCGTTGTTCTGGATGATGTATGTGATGTTTGTGCTGGTCTGCACCGGCGGGCTGATCACCACTGCGCTGCTCGCCGTGATGGCCACCGATTTCGGCGTGGCAACGACGCCGGTAACGCTGGTCTATATCACCATGCCGGCGCTGATCTTCGCGTTGTCGATCGATCGCGTCATGAACGGCATCACACGGCCGTTTTTCGGCTGGGTGTCTGACCAGATCGGGCGCGAGAACACGATGTTCATCGCCTTCATGATCGAAGGTGTGGGGATTTTCGCGCTGATCAACTATGCGCATGATCCGGTGCTGTTCGTGATCCTCACCGGCCTGGTGTTCTTCGCCTGGGGCGAGATCTATTCGCTGTTCCCCGCCACCTGCGGCGACACGTTCGGCCGCAAATTCGCCGCCACCAACTATGGCATGCTCTACACCGCCAAGGGCACAGCGTCGTTGATGGTACCGCTGGGTGCCATGCTGCGCGAGGCGACCGGCGACTGGCTGGTGGTGCTTTACACCGTTGCCGCCGTGAACATCGTGGCGGCACTGCTTGCCATGTTCGCGCTGAAGCCGATGCGCCGGGCGTTCATTCGCCGCTCGATGGACGAAAAGGCCGCCGAGCGCGCGGGCGCTGCACGCAGCCGGATAGAGGGAGCCGCTTTGCCGGCGGAGTAACACGTTCTAGACCGTATCCCCGCTTTGGCATTGAGGGCTGCATGACCGAATATCGCGCCGACACGATGGAACAGCTTCTCGCGCATGGCGCCGACGACCTGCACGCGATCGGGGCGCCGGGCCGGCCCTGGCTTTCGCATGGCGGGCTGCGGGCGCTGGCCAAACAGACGGTCGCATCGCTCAATGCCATGGGCATTGGCCGCGGCGATCGGGTGGCGATGGTCCTGCCGAACGGGCCGGAAATGGCGGCGTTGTTCGTGACGGTGGCATGCGGCGCCACCACCGCGCCGCTGAATCCGGCCTACAAGGCGGATGAGTTCGACTTCTACCTGTCCGACCTCAACGCCAAATGCCTGGTGGTGATGCAGAACATGGACACACCGGCCCGCGCGGTGGCGGCCGCCAAAGGCATCGCCGTCGTGGAGTTGGTGCCGGGCGAGTTGGCCGGATCGTTCACGTTGGAATCCGACCTAAGGGGCATCCCTGCCCTTCCTGGCCTCGCGCAGGCCGAGGACGTGGCACTGGTGCTGCACACCTCCGGCACCACGTCGCGCCCCAAAATCGTGCCGCTGCGGCAGATCAACGTGACGGCGTCGGCGGCGCATATCGGCGAGGCGCTGGGGCTGACGCCGAACGATGTGTGCCTCAACATCATGCCGCTGTTTCATATTCATGGGCTGATCGCCGCCGTGCTATCGTCGCTGGCAGCCGGGGGATCGGTGTCCTGCACGCCGGGGTTTAACGCCTTTAAGTTCTTTGCGACGTATGACGAGGTCAAGCCGAGCTGGTTCACGGCGGTGCCGACGATGCACCAGACCTTGCTGAGCCTGGCCGGGCGGAACAGGGAGCTAATCGCGCGGGGCCGGTTGCGGCTGATCCGCTCGTCCTCCGCGTCGCTGCCGCCGCAGGTGATGATGGAGCTGGAAGAGGTGTTCCATGTGCCCGTCATCGAGAGCTACGGCATGACCGAGGCGGCGCACCAGATGGCGTCCAACCCGTTGCCGCCGCGTGCGCATTTTCCGGGCTCGGT
>JAYTHH010000485.1:0-2579 GCA_043732745.1 Rhodospirillales bacterium | reverse complement strand
TCAACACCGTCAACGTCAACAACCGGGTGCAAGCAGCGCTTTCGAAATTGCCGCAGGAAGTGCAACGCAACGGCATCACCGTGCAAAAGCGCAGCCCCGCCATCCTGGAGTTCCTGCAATTCTATTCCGAAGGCGGCAAGCAGACGCCGCTGTTCCTGTCCAACTACGTCACCATCAACGTGCTCGACACCATCGGCCGCGTGCCCGGCGTGGGCCAGGCCGCCCTGTTCGGCGCGCTCGACTACTCCATGCGCATCTGGTTTCAGACCGACCGGCTGCTCAGCCTCAACCTCGCACCGTCCGACATCCTGGCCGCGATCCAAAGTCAGAACATCCAGGCCCCGGTGGGCCGCCTCGGCGGACGCCCCATCGCCGACGACACCTCGTTCCAGATAAACCTGCAAACCAAGGGCCGCCTCGTCACCGCAGAGGAATTCGGCAACATCATCGTGCGCGCCAACCTCGATGGCTCGGTGCTGCGGGTCAAGGACGTCGCCCGCGTCGAACTTGGCGCCGCCACGCAGGATCAGGAAAGTCGGCTGAACGGCAACCCCGCCGTCACCGTCGCCATCTATCTTGCCCCCGGCGCCAACGCCGTCACCACCGCCACCCGGGTGAACGCGGCGCTGGACCGGCTGGGCGAGCGCTTCCCCGAAGGCATGAAGAAGATCGTCTTCTTTGACACCACCGTCTTCGTAACCGACACCATCGCCGAGGTGATCAAGACGCTGGCAGAGGCGTTCGTGCTGGTGGTCATCGTGGTGTTCCTGTTCCTCGGCAACGTGCGCGCCACCTTCATTCCCATCGTGGCCGTGCCCGTCTCCCTGATCGGCACCTTCGCGGTTCTGCTGGCGCTCGGCTATTCGGCCAACACCGTCTCCCTGCTCGCCATGGTCCTGGCCATCGGCATCGTGGTGGACGACGCCATCGTGGTGGTGGAAAACGTCGAACGCGTGCTGGAGGAGGAGCCGGACCTGTCGCCGAAGGACGCCACCAAGAAGGCCATGGCGCAGATCACCGGCCCGATCATCGCCATCACCCTCGTATTGCTGTCGGTGTTCGTGCCGATCGGCTTCATCCCCGGCATTTCCGGCACGCTGTTCCGCCAGTTCGCCGTCACGATCTCGGTTGCGATGATGATCTCGGCCCTCAACGCGCTCACCCTGTCGCCCGCTCTGTGCGGCGTGCTGCTGCGCCACACCGGCAAAAAGCGCGGCATCCTCGGCCGCGTCGGACGCGGGATCGACTGGGTGCGGGACGGCTACGCCAGCATCGTCACCCGCCTGCTGCGCCTGGGCGTGCTGGCCGTGGTGCTGGTGGCGGTGTTCGCCGCCGGCACCTACGGCCTGTCGCTGCGCACGCCGCAAGGCTTCCTGCCCGACGAGGACCAGGGCGCCTTCTTCGTCTTCGGCCAGTTGCCCGACGGCGCCTCCGTCAGCCGCTCGAGCGAAGTGGCCAGGAAGGTCGAAAAGATTCTCGCTGGCATTCCACAGATCAGCAACACGATCTCCATCGTGGGCTTTTCGCTGCTCGACGGCGGCGCGCAGAGCAATGCGTTCTTCATGGTGGCCCGCCTGAAGCCGTTCGCCGAGCGCACCGCGGTGGCCGATCGCGCCCAGGCGGTGATCGGCCGCGTGTTCGGCGCCGTCAGCCAGATCCGCGAAGCCGCCGTGTTCCCCGCCAACCTGCCGCCCATCATCGGCCTCGGCAACGGCTCCGGCTTCGAATACCAGTTGCAGAACCTCGAAGGCCGCGAGCCCGTCGAGATGGGCGGCGTGATGAACGGACTGCTCGGCGCCGCCAATGCAGACCCGCGCCTCACCCGCGTGTTCTCCACCTTCTCGGCCACCACGCCCTCGCTGTTCCTCGATATCGACCGCGACAAGGCGCAAACGATGGGGCTTGCCATCACCGACGTGTTCCAGGCGCTGCAGGCCACCTTAGGCGGAATCTACGTCAACGACTTCAACCTGTTCGGCCGTACCTGGCAGGTGAACATCCAGGGCGAGGCAGCGGATCGCACCGAAATCGCCGATATCTGGCGCATCTTCATCCGCAACAAGCAGGGCACCATGGTGCCACTCCGCTCCATCGCCGATGCCCGCATCGTGCTCGGGCCGCAGACCATCAGCCGCTTTAACAACTATCGGTCCATCACCATCAACGGCTCGCCCGGCGCGGGCGTGTCGTCTGGAGCAACACTGACCGCGATGACGGAAATATCCAAACGGCAACTGCCCGCCGGTTACGATTTCGAATGGACCGGAACCGCCTATCAGGAGATCAAGGCCGGCGGCCAGACCGGCCCGATCCTGGCGCTTGCCGTGCTGTTCGCCTACCTGTTCCTGGTGGCGCTGTATGAAAGCTGGGTCATCCCGATCCCGGTGCTGCTCTCGGTCACGGTGGGCGTGCTCGGCGCGTTCATTGGTCTGTCCATCGCGTCCAGCCCGCTCAACCTCTATGCCCAGGTCGGGCTCGTGGTGCTGATCGCGCTGGCGGCCAAGAACGGCATTCTGATCGTTGAATTTGCCAAGGAACAGCGCGAGGCCGGGCTCGGCATCCGCGAGGCCGCGGTGGTC
>JAYTHH010000484.1:0-8677 GCA_043732745.1 Rhodospirillales bacterium | reverse complement strand
GCGCCACGGCGGCGGCCTCGGCCTGTTCGTGGCCGAGCGCGGTCAGCCGCGGGTCCACGATCCCAGGATCGCGCTTCGTGGCCGTGAAGTGCAGGTTGAATTCGCTTTGGCCATGGCGCAACAGGATCATGCCAGGGTGATAGCGTTGCTCCGTCGGTGGTGCAATCCGGCGCGGACGCTGAAGTGCCACAGACTGGGCTTTACCGCAGAAAGATTGTGCCAGACGCCAGCCATGCCTATGTCGGGGACATGATTGACGTTTGGGGGCGATGATGGGCGGCGATTTTCCAATCGATCTGGTTCTGTTCGGCCTGGTGGCTGCGTTCCTGGTATTTCGACTGGTGAGCATACTGGGCAAGCGCACCGGCTTCGAGCAGCCGGCCAAACCGGCGCGGCCGGATGGCATGCAGGCCGCGCAGCCGATCCGCCCGATGCCAGGGGTGATCGATGCAGTGGCGGAGCCACCTGCGCCCACGCGCAAGCTGCCCGACGTCGCGAGCCCGCTTGGCCAGACGCTGGCGGCGATGACGGGCATCGATCGCAATTTCACCTCGCAACGCTTCCTCGACGGCGCCGAGGCGGCTTTCCACATCATCGTGCAGGCCTTCGCCAGCGGTGAGCGCACCAAGCTGCATCCCCTGTTGACAGCCGAGACCTATGCCGCATTCGAAAGCGCCATCACGGCGCGCGAGGCGGATGGCCACACCCAGTTGACCGAGATCCGCAGCATCGAAAACGCCACGATCGACAACGCCGAATTGTCTGGCACGCTAGCCAGCATCACGGTGCGCTTCGTGTCCGATCAGGTGAACCTCACCACCGGCGCCGACGGCAAGCCGATGGCAGGGACCGACGCGGTGACTGAGATCACCGACATCTGGAGCTTCGAGCGGGATCTGGCGCAATCCGATCCTGCCTGGCGGCTGGCGGCAGCGCGTAGCGCATGAAGTGGCTGGGTTTGGCGGCGGCGCTGCTGGCGCTCGCCGGCTGCGTCCAGCCCCAAGGCACTGGCCCCACCGCCGACGCCTCCAAAGCGCATATGGGCTTGACCCCGGTGGGCTTCGATCGCCTGCCGGGCTGGGGCCAGGATCACGCGTCCGAGGCGCTGCCGCCCTTCGTTGCTGGCTGCACGCGGATGGTCGACACGCTCGGCGGCGCCGGCGAGGCGGCCAGCCGTGGCGGCAGCGCAGCTTTCTGGGCCAGCGCCTGCAAGGCCGCCCGCGCCGTGCCACGTGGCGACGACGCGGCGGCGCAGGCGTTCTTTCAGGCGTCATTCCAACCCTACGCAGTATCCGCAGATGGCCGCGACACCGGGCTATTCACCGGCTACTACGAGCCAGAAGTAAGGGGGTCCCGCAGCCCCGGCGCCGGCTACGACGTGCCTTTACTCAGCCGACCCGGCGACCTCATTCAGATCGATCTCGGCGGGTTCGCCGACGACCTCAAGGGCCGCCGCATCGGCGGGCGCATCCAGTCCGGCAACATGATCCCTTATTACGACCGTGCCGAGATCATGGGCGGCGCATTGCGTGGCAAGCGGCTGGAGCTGATCTGGCTGGCCGATCCCGTGGACGCTTTCTTCCTGCAAATCCAGGGCTCCGGCCGTATCCAGCTTCCGGATGGCCGCGTGGCGCGCGTCACCTATGCCGGCCAGAACGGCCGACCCTATGTTGCTATCGGCAAAGTATTGGCCGAGCAGGGCGCCATCCCGCTGGAACAGGTGACGATGCAGAGCATTCGCTCCTGGTTGCTATCGCATCCCGCCGAAGCCACCGGCGTGATGGACCGCAACCCGTCCTATGTATTTTTTCGTGAGCTGATCGGGACCCGTCCCGATGAAGGCCCCCCCGGCGCGCTCGGCGCGGCCCTCACTCCAGGCCGGTCGATCGCGGTAGATCGCGGCTATATCCCGCTGGGCGCTCCCATGTTCCTTGACACCACTGACCCCGTCACCGGCGCGCCGTTGCAGCGCATGATGGTGGCGCAAGATCTTGGCGGCGCCATCAAGGGGCCGGTTCGCGCCGATATCTTCTTCGGCTGGGGCAAGGACGCGGAGGAAAAGGCCGGCCGCATGCGCGGCACCGGGCGGCAGTATCTGCTGTTGCCGAAGGCGGTATCCGGCAGCTGATGCAGACCTGCCGCCTGCTGGCAGGCGATTGCCTGGAACAGATCGCCACGCTCGACCCTGCCTCGGTGGACGTGGTGGTGACGTCGCCGCCGTACAATATCGGCCTCGGCTACGCGTCGTATGTCGATCGCAGGGACGAGGAGGCGTATCTCACCTGGATGGTCGCGGTTGCCGCCGCTCTACGCCGGGTGATGCGGCCGGATGCGTCGTTCTTCTTAAACATATCAGGCTCGTCGAAAAGCCCGTGGCTGCCTTTCGAGCTGATCGTGCGGCTGCGGCCGCTGTTCGTGCTGCAGAACCATATCACCTGGATCAAGTCGATCTCGGTGGCGAACGACACCGTGGGCCATTTCAAGCCGATGGCGGGGCAGCGATTTCTGCACCAGGCGCACGAGCACATCTTTCATCTGACAGCCTCTGGCGACGTGAAGCTGAACCGGATGGCGATCGGGGTGCCGTATAAGGACAAGTCCAACATCGCGCGGCGTGGTCACGCCGCCGATCTGCGCTGCCGGGGCAACACCTGGTTCATCCCCTACGATACCATCCAGCGCAAGGCGCAGAAATTCGGCCATCCCGGCACGTTTCCGATCGACCTGCCGCGCTGGTGCATCCGCCTGCACGACAAACAAGGCGGCACCGTGCTGGACCCGTTCATGGGCACCGGCACGACGTTGCTGGCGGCCGTGCTGGAAGGGTCTCTCGGAATCGGTATCGAACTTGATCCGTCCTATATCGAGATTGCCCGGCTCCGTCTGGCGGACGCGGCTGTTGCACCCTAATCTGGTAGCATGAACCAAATCGCATCCCGTCCCCGCGTCGCCTTGTTCGTCACCTGCCTGGTGGACATGCACCGCCCCACCGTGGGATTTGCCACCATTGAACTGTTGAAGCAGGCCGGCTGCGATGTGGAGGTGCCACGCGCACAGACCTGCTGCGGCCAGCCCGCCTACAACTCCGGCGACCGCGACACCACGGCTTCAATGGCTCGGGATTTCATCAACGCATTCCAGGGCTACGACTACGTGGTGGTGCCGTCCGGCTCCTGCGGCGGCATGCTGCGGTCACACATGCCGCATCTGTTCGATGACGATCCCAACACGCGGGCCAAGGCCGAGGATCTCGCGGGGAAAACCTACGAGCTGATCAGCTTCCTCACCGATATCCGCGGCATGACAGGCGTGGACGTGACCTTCTCGGGCAAGGCCACCTATCACGACAGCTGCGCCGGGCTGCGCGAACTCGGCATCAAGGCGCAGCCGCGCGAACTGCTGCGATCGGTCTCTGGCCTGTCGATGGTCGAGATGAAGGAGCCGGAGATATGCTGCGGCTTCGGCGGCACGTTCTGCGTCAAATACCCGGAAATCTCCACCCGCATGGTCAGCGACAAGACCGCCGACATCATCGCCACGGGCGCCGATACGCTGCTGTCTGGCGACCTGGGCTGTCTGCTCAACATGGCCGGCCGCCTGTCGCGCGAGGGCAGCAAGATACATGTGCGGCATGTTGCCGAGGTGCTGGCCGGCATGGCGGGCACGCTGCCGGCAATCGGCGAGAGCAAGGCCTGACCGCGGCCACCGTGCTTCTCTCCGGCGGAAGGGCGCTCGGCTGCGAGGTATTCGGGCCGGATGACGCCCCTGCCGTGATCTACTGCCATGGCTGGCCGAGTTCGAGACTGGAAGCAGGGCTTATGCCGGCCCTGAAACTTCGGGTGATCGCTTTCGACAGACCAGGATATGGCCTGTCGGACCCGGCACCGCGCCGCACCTCCTGGCAGGACCTCGCCGCCGATGTCGGCGAACTTGCGACACATCTGGGGCTGCATCGCTTCCCGATCGTCGGTGTGTCCGGCGGCGGTCCGCTGGCGGCGGCCTGTGCCCGCTTCATGCCCGAGCGGGTCTCCGCCCTGGCCCTGATCAGCTCGGTGCCACCGCCGGAATGGGTCGATCGTGGCGGGCTGGGCCTGTTGATGCGCCTGGGTCGCTGGCCGGCAATGGCGCGGCCGACCATGGCGATGGCGCGGCGCCTTCTGCTTTCGCCGGCCTGGGCAGAAAACCTGGTCTTCGGCGGTCTGCTGAAAGGCCGGGACGCCGAGGTGATGACCCATGATCGCCGCGCGATGCTGCTGAGCGCAATGCGCGAGGGGCTTGGCCGCACCGCGCAAGGCGCTATGGCCGATGCGGGTCGCTATGGCCGTCCCTGGGGTTTCCGGCCGCGGGATATCGCGGTGCCCACGACGATCTGGCAGGGAGACGAGGATCCGCTGATCCCGTGGGAATCATCGGAGGCGTTTTCCAGCATTCCCGGCAGCACATTGAGGATCATGCCGGGCGAGGGCCACTATTCCCTTGCGATCGGGCGGGCCCAGATAATTCTTGCCGACCTTCTCGCGCAGGCGGGTTCAAGGCTAGACTGAACAACTGTTCGGAGTTTCATCCCATGCTTGCCACCAGCGAGGCCTTCAAGGCGAACGCCATCGAGGCGATGGCCGATCCTGGGCTGCAGAAAGCGCTGGCTCGAACGCGGCCTCAAAATCCGGCCAAGCGCGCGGCGGCGGTGGCGGCATTGCCGGAATTCGAGCAGTTGCGCGACATCGGCCGGGACATCAAGAACCACACGCTGGAACACCTGGATTTCTATCTGGAGGCCTGGGAGGCGAAGGTTCTGGAATCTGGCGGCCACGTGCACTGGGCCAGCAGCGCCGATGATGCGCGCGATGCGGTGCTGAAGATCTGCCAGGCGGCCGGTGCGCGCACCGTCACCAAAGGCAAGTCGATGGTATCCGAGGAACTGGCGATCAACGAGCATCTGGAAAAGCACGGCATCGTGCCGATCGAGACCGATCTGGGCGAATACATCCTGCAAATCCGCAATGAGGCGCCCAGCCACATCATCGGCCCAGCCTTTCACCTCAACCGCGAGGACTGGGAAGAGAGCTTTCGCAAGGTCCACACCCATCTGCCCGCCGATCGCGTCTTTGCCGAACGGGCCGACATCCAGAACGAGGCGCGGGTGCTGCTGCGCGACAAGTTCCTGGAGGCCGACGTGGGCATTACGGGCGCAAACTTTTTGATCGCGGAGACCGGGTCCAGTGTCATCGTCACCAACGAGGGCAATGGCGACCTGACGCAGACCTTGCCGCGCGTGCATATCGTGCTGGCGACGATCGAGAAGGTCGTGCCGACACTGGAGGACGCGACGAGCCTGTTGCGTCTGCTGGCGCGCTCCGCCACCGGGCAGGATTTTTCGGTCTACACGACCTTTTCGACCGGCGGCCGTCGTGCGGGCGATCTGGACGGGCCGGAAGAATATCATGTGGTGATTGTCGACAACGGCCGCTCCGCCATGATCGGCACCGAGTTCCAGGACATGCTGCGCTGCATCCGCTGCGCCGCGTGCATGAACCATTGCCCGGTCTATCAGACCGTCGGCGGGCATGCGTATGGCTGGGTATATCCAGGCCCGATGGGCGCCGTGCTGACTCCGAGCCTGATCGGCGTGGACAAGGCCGGTAATCTTCCGAACGCCTCCACGTTCTGCGGCAAGTGCGAAAGCGTCTGCCCCGTTAAAATCCCGCTGCCGAGCATGATGCGGCATTGGCGCGAGCGGGAGTTCGAGCGGCATCTGTCGCCGGCTTCCACGCGCACCAACCTGGCCCTGTGGGCCTGGGTTGCCAAACGCCCGTCGCTCTACCGTCTCGCCACGCGCGTCGCCGCCAAGGCATTGTCGCTGATGGCAGGCAAGAAGAACCGCTTTGCCTCCCTTCCCTTCGCCGGCGGCTGGACCGCCGGGCGCGACCTTCCGGCACCGGAGGGCGACACTTTCTTTTCCCGCTACGCCGCCCAGCAGCGAGATGCGACATGAGCAAGGATGCCATTCTGGGCGCCATCCGCCGTGGTCTGCGACGCGGCGAGTTGCCGTCCGACCAGACCATGGGCCTGCTTGCCCGGCTGGACGCTCATCCGCGACATCTGATCCCGGCGCGGTCGCGCGTGCCGCGGCCGGAGCAGGTGGCGCTGTTCATCCGCAATCTGGAAAAGGAGTTCGCCACCTACGCCCGGGTGGACGACAAATCCAGCGTGCCTGGCGCGGTCGCGGATTATATCGCAGCCCAGAACCTGCCATCAGAATTCGCCATGGCACCGCATGCGGAGTTGCAAGACATCCCCTGGGATAGCCGCCCGCTGCTGACACGGCGGGAAGGGCGGGCTTCACCCAGCGACCTGGTGTCGGTGCAGCATGGCTATGCCGGGGTGGCCGAGACCGGAACGTTGATGCTGCCGGCTGCACCTGACCGGCCGACCACGCTCAACCTGCTGTGCGATACCGAGATCGTTGTGCTAAACGTCAGTCGGGTGGTGGGCGCCTACGAGGAAGGCTGGGATCTCATTCGCGCCGAGAGTAAATCCGGCCTCGGCACCGGCTTCATGCCGCGCAACGTGATGCTGGTCACAGGCCCGTCGCGCTCGGCGGATATCGAGTCGACGTTGGAACTGGGCGCTCACGGGCCGCGCCGGCTGCATGTGGTGCTGATCGACGACGACATTTCCGCGCGCTGACATGGCGGTGCTGCGGCGAAAGCGCCTGACCGAAAAGGACCTCGCCGACTGGGCGCTGTTCGCCCGCCAGATTAAGGCACTGCCGGGGCGCACACCGCCTCCGGCGGCCCCGGAACCGGTTGCGGCAGCTCCGCAGCCACCAGCGCCGCCACCAGCACCGGTGCCCAAATTCAGCCCTGCCGTCCGTCGCGTAGAGCTACTGCAGGTTGGCACCCATCCGGGCGGGCTCGATAATTCCTCATGGAACAAGTTCCGCTCCGGCAAGCAGTCCGCCAGCCGCACGATCGACCTGCATGGTCGAACCGCGCAGCGGGCATATCATGCGCTGCACAGTTTCCTGCTGGTGGCGCATGCCGATCACGTGCGGTGCGTGGAGGTGATCACCGGGCGTGGCACTGGTGAGACAGGCGGTGTCATCAAGCGGGAATTGCCGATGTGGCTCAACCTGCCAACACTGCGGCCGCTGGTGCTGGCCGCCACGCACCCGCATCCCGCCAACTCCGGCTCGGTGCGCCTGCTGCTGCGCCGCCCGAAGTGACCCCGTTCGGCGCCAGGCTGCGCACCCTGCGTGCAGAGCTCGGCATCACCCAGGCCGATCTCGCCGACCGGCTGCAGGTATCCGCCGCCTATTTGTCGGCATTGGAACACGGACGGCGTGGCGCACCCAGCACCGGGCTGGTGCATCAGATCTGCGCCGAATTGGGCCTGATCTGGGATGCGGCCGACGAGCTGCTGCAATTGGCGCGACTGTCCAATCCACGCGTGATGGTGAACACAGCAGGGCTGACTCCGGAACAGACCGCGCTCGCAAACCGCATTGCCCAGGGCATCGCCACCCTGACGCCAGGAGTTGTGGCCGATCTGCACGCGGTGCTCGACACCATGCCTCAGTCTTCGAAGCCGCGCGTGAGGCGTGCTGCCGGACGTCGGGCCTGAGGGGCACCGGCACGGTACCATCAACCCCCAGGGTTGATGGTTACCCCACGGCCAACGCTGCCCGCGCCACCCGCCCGATCATTACCTCTCCTTCAAGCACATCAACCAGTTTTTCGACGCAAACCGCGAGGCACAGTGGACCGGTAGGGGTCATGATAAAGCCAATATCGTTGACCACGCCGGGCAGGCTGCCTGTCTTGGAACCCCACCGCGGACGGTTCTCATGTGGCAGGAAACGGGCGATTCGGCGGTCGTTCTGCTGTTTCTCCAGCAGCGCCACCATTTTCTCACAGGATGGGGCCGACGCGACCGTGCCCGCCAGCAGATCTTGGATCAGCACGGCGTATTCATCGCATACGGTCAGGTTCTCGCTCTCGCCCTCCAGCATCGGCCGGCCCCGCATCAAGCGGTTGAGCGCGGAATGCGCCATGCCGAGGCTTCGCATGGTGGCGTTGACCTTTGCCATGCCCACCGCCTCGATCAGCATGTTGGTGGCGGAATTATCGCTGATGCTCATCATCAGATAGACGAGATCGCCCAGCGTGAATTCCAGGCCGAAATGCAGGTGCATGATCACGCCACTGCCAGTGGTGGTATCGGCTTCGGTGGTGGGCCGAAGCTGATCGAGTGACAGAAGGCCCGCGTCGATCTGGCGGAAAAGTTCGATCATGATGGCTATCTTGACGGTGCTGGCCGCTACGAAGCACTGCGCGCCGTTATGCGAGAAGCGGGCGCCGGACGGCGTTATCACTGATACGCCGAGCCTGGCGCCGGTGGCCTCGGCGTCTGTGATAACCGTCGAAAGCTGGGACCAGTCGGCCATGGGTACATCTCCGTGCAGAGGATAAGTCTAATGAGGGGTGTGGGCCTGTTCATGTGCAAACAGCCAGGCCTTGCGTTCGATGCCGCCGGCACAGCTGGTGCGTGCGCCGGTAGCGCCGACCGGCCGGTGACACGGGATAACAATGGAGATCGGATTGGCGGCATTGGCGTGGCCAATGGCGCGGCAGGCCCCTCGGCGGTTGAGCAAAGAAGCCAACGCGCCATAGGTTTT